>CAZISU010000311.1:0-6806 GCA_964541935.1 uncultured Planctomycetaceae bacterium
TCCACTTGCAGAGGGCAATCTCAACGAGTGGAAGTGCCTGACGGTGGTCTACGACCAGGACAATGCGAACCGCGATTTTTATGTCGACGGCGCGTTGGTGGCAAGCTCTCCCACGAGCAGTCCGCTCACATGGCACGACGCCTGGTACTTGAATTTCGGAGTCTACGACGTGGGCTACACTCAGGCTGATTATCGGGGCTTTTACAGCGGCGCGTTGGACGACATCCAGATCTACAACCATGCGCTCTCGGCTTCCGAAGTGGGAACCGTGGCGGGTGGAGGCGTGGTTCCGGAACCATCGACCTTCGTCATGCTCATCGCCGGGATGCTTGGTCTGTTGGTCTGTAAGCGGCGGCGTAAGTAAACTCAGTCTAAGCAGTTGGGGGCGACGGTTTTGTCGTCGTCCCCAAAATATTGACTCACTACTCCTGATTCACAAAAACGGGGACACTTCCCGAGACCGATATCGTTAAGGCAATTCTCGTACGGCGGAGACGGGCTTGTTCGTTTTTTAACCAAAGTTTTCTTATATAAGGTGTAATTCGTTATGAAAATCGGCTTAAGAATCGTACTATCGTTTGTTTTTTTGGCAATGACAGCCTCCGCCCAAGCGGAATTGGTTGGGCACTGGACCTTCGACGAAGGGGCGGGCGCGACAGCTTTTGATTCGTCCGGAAAAGGATATGACGGCACGATCAGCGGCGCCACTTACACCACGGGGAAAATTGGCTCGGGCGCTTTATGGTTCGACGGGAGTGCCCACGTAGAGGTGCCCTTCAATACCGACTTGGCACTGGTTAATACCGAATACACCATGGCGTTTTGGGTGAAGCAGGACTATATCGGCACCCAAGATGCCGCTCAAATCTATATCGGCAATAACGATATGAATGACTATGTAGGCGGTTATTCGATATATAAGAACACCTCTGACGCCAACGCGATAGCGTACATTAACACTACAACAGCTAGCAAAGGGGAATCTCTGAATTACAGCAAGCCGAGCGACGGGGTGTGGACGCACTTTGCCATGACCTTCGACGGAACGACGCGTACTGTCTATCTCGATGGTACTGTAGAAGCTTCTATGCCCAGCAACCCGATCGAAGCCGACAACACGCCATCGGATCCTCTTTGGTTTGGAGCTCTCCATGGTTACGATTGGTATCACTTGAAGGGAGCGATGGACGACATCCAGATCTACAACCAAGCACTCTCCGTTTCTGAAATAGCAACAGTGGCAGGCGGCGGCGTGGTTCCGGAACCATCGACCTTTGCCATGATTATCGCGGGACTGCTGGGCCTGCTTGCTTTCAATCGACGTAAACGGGCGGAAGGCTAGAAAGGTTCTATTATGAAGAATTTTATTTGTGGCATAGTTATATTCGTGGGTCTATTGTTGCTCACTGTTCCTGCGACAGCAGATACTAGAGTCTTTTTGCTGGGCGGACAATCTAATATGGCCGGCGTCGGAGCTTATGAGACGGACGTTCCACTGCCCGCAAAATACAATACGTCTCCGCCCAATGTGAAGTTCTGGGACTATGGCACACCCCAGCCAACCAACGGTCCATATGGCGTGTTCGTCTACCCGTGGGTAGGCGATCATTGGATCGACTTGCAAGGCGGCCTGGGGCACAGTTCTTCGTACTTTGGTCCCGAAGTCGGATTTGGTCATCGTCTTAGCGAACTCTATCCAAACGATGACATTTATTTGGTTAAGGAGGGTATATCAAGCTCGAACTTAGCCATCGACTGGAACCCTAACGGATCGGGCTGGGTCTACAACCGTTTCAAAGAACGAGTCAATGCCGCGCTTGCAAACCTCCGCAATGCTGGCCTTGATCCGGAAATCACCGGCATGATTTGGATGCAGGGCGAGAGCGACGCGCTCAGTTTAGCACGAGCCCCCAACTACGAGGCAAACCTGGAAAACTTTATCGGAAAAGTCCGAAGCGACTTTGGCGCGACTGACATGCCGTTTGTAATGGGGCGTATTTTGCCTCACTATGACACGACGCCAGCCGGTGGCAACGCCACGGTCAGACTTGTACAGGAGACAATGCAAAACAAGCCCGGCATCGGCCAAGTCTCGTGGATTGATACCGACGACCTGCAACTGGCCTACGGAGGGCACTATGGAACTCAAGGGCAAATCGATTTGGGCATACGTTTTGCTAACGAGTTCGAACCGGTTCCCGAGCCTTCGTGCCTGGCACTGCTGGGCATGGGCGTGTTGGGCCTGTTGGCCTGCAACGGGCGGCGCAAGTAGTTCAAAACCTCGATTTTTTAGTTGAAGCAATTTTTTATATCCAGATTTTTCTATTGTGAGTGATTGATTATGAGGATCGGCGCGGGAATAGCATTATCGCTGACGCTATTTGTGCTGATGGTTCCAGCCGTCCAGGGCGCTTTGGTCGGGCATTGGACGTTCGACGAAGCATCTTCGGGATCGGGCACGGGAATCGCCGCCGACTCTTCTGGAAGCAGCTATGACGGAACGCTCAACGGCGGCGCTGCTTATACGGCCGGGCGAGTGGGCAGCGGCGCGCTTCAGTTCAACGGAAGCGATAGTTACGTCTCGGTACCATATCAGACTGATTTGGCGTTGGCCGACAGCGACTTCACGATCTCTTACTGGAGCAAGTGGGACGGCCCAAACAGTTGGCCCTATCAAATGCCGCTCGCCATGGAATGGGGCAACAGTTGGGAAGGCGGATGGTTTGCCGCCTATAACTATGACGGGACGGGCGGTTCGATCAGCTACGGACACACTGGCGGCACTTCGGCGACAAGCCACTCCTGGACGGTTCCGCAAGACGATTACGCGCCCAGCGATTCTATCGGCAGTTGGGACCATTTGTGCCTGATTTACGATAAGGAAACCCAGAATCGCGACTTCTATGTCAACGGCGAACTGAAGGCATCGGTGGCCACGCCCGACCCGGTGGCCGATCGCGGCGCCGATCCCTTGGTTTTCGGCATGTACGCCGTGAGCAACGACCCGCAGCTTTATCGGGGCTTTTACGGCGGCGCGCTCGACGACATCCAAATCTACAACCATGCTTTGTCGCCCGAGGAAGTGGTAACAGTGGCGGATGGGGGCGTGATTGCGAATCCACCGGTGATTGTGGGGGCGGGCGTCGAAGGCCTTTCGCGCGGACACAATATCCTGCTGCAACGCGGCTTGCAGCTTTTTGCCTCGTCAAGATCCGACGTAATCGCGGAAGACGCCAATCCCAGCCAGTGGGACCGCTGGAACGAGTCGAACTTCACCACGGTTCATCTATGGCAAGATGTCGCGACCGCCTTGAGTCACATGCCAGCGGCGCCGGGTTTGTCCTGGAGCAGGGGTGGGATTATTGCGGACCTGGAAAGTTATTCACAACCCTACGCGTCTACTCTGGTCGCGTGCCAATTCGGCGACGAACAGGACATTACCGAGCCGAGCGCGCAGACGCTTTTGAAGTCGTCGATGGCAGCCTTCCACGAGAATCAGCCGAATGTCATCACGTATACGAATCAGTGGGGAAGCCAGATTTACACTGCGGATTTGGCAGCCTACATGCGGGAAGTGCAGCCGGACATGCTTTGCTTCGACACATATCCCTTTAACGGCAACGTGAGTGGCGGCAGTCCCGGGGTTTTTTATCAACACATGCAGAAGTATCGCAAGCTGGGCCTGGCGGGCAATGACGGCACAGGTGCCCGGCCGATCCCCGTGGCGCTTTATACGCAGGCATTCGTCGCGGACTACATCGTAAATAACCATCTCGTTTCGGAATCGGAAATTCGGCTTAACTATTTTTCGGCCTGGGCGTTCGGCTATAAGATGATCGACAGTTTCGTCTACGCGACTGACAGCCTTGAGCCGGACGTGGCTGCCCTGTTCTACGATATCGGCTCCAGTAGCCCCAGGCCGCAGTTCTATCAGACGGCTGAAACCAACCGCCAAAGTCTCAATCTGGGCCCGGCGCTGGTGCGGCTGATCAGCACCGACGTGCGTATGAAGATGGGCCGGCACAAAGGGGGATTTCTGAACCTATATAACGTCGACAACGATCTTCCTAGCGACATCTTGTCATGGAGCTCCGACGCCGATCCCTACATCGCTAACATCACCGCCACGAACCAAGGCGGCAAAAACGACGACCTGGAAGGCGATGTGATCGTGGGCTACTTCAAGCCGCTGCACGCATCCTTCACCAACGTGGACCACGAGGACGACATCTACTTTATGATTGTTAACGGCCTGTCCGATCCGGCGGGCTCGGCCGCCGATTGCAGCCAGTTGATACACCTCGACTTCGATTTCGGCGCAAGCGGTATCGACAGCCTGCTGCGACTGAGTCGCGAGACGGGCCAGGTGGAAGAAGTCAGCCTGGTGTATAATGGCGGATCGCTCTACAGCCTCGACCTATACCTCGACGGCGGCACCGGCGACCTTTTTAAATTCAACAACGGCGGAAGGTTCGTCAGCATTTTCCTCCCGGGCGACGCCAACGCCGACGGCAAGGTAAACGAGCAAGACGCGGCAATTCTGGCCGAAAACTGGCAAACCATGGGCGGCGCCACCTGGGCAATGGGCGATTTCAATAGCGACGGTTTAGTGAATGATGCCGACGCTACAATTTTAGCCGCAAACTGGCAGGCCGGTCTCTCCGGCTCAGTAGCCAAGGTTCCGGAGCCGAGTGTATCAATACTGTTGGCCGGAATTCTTGGAATTTTGATTTACCCTCGCAAATCCGTTAATATCAATGTTAAAGGAGTACGATAACCATGTGTCAAACCGTTATGCAAACAATGAACCGGGGCAAACTCACGCGAAGATCGCAAGGTTTTACGCTCGTAGAACTTCTGGTCGTTATCGCGATCATTGGCATTCTGATAGCGCTTTTGTTGCCGGCTGTGCAGGCTGCTCGCGAGGCGGCCCGCAGATCGCAGTGTTCTAATAACCTAAAACAAATCGGTCTGGCGATGCACAACTTTCACGACTCGCGGGGGCACTTGCCCCAGGCGATGTCAGACTGGGGATGGGGCACCTGGATGGTTCGCGTTCTTCCCTACGTCGAGCATGAAGACCTCTTTGAAATGTACCAAGACCTGGGCGGCACGGAATCGGCAGCTCCTTACGGGCTAACCTACAGAGATCATCCAAACACCCAAGTGACCAGCAAGCGTCTCTCCTTTGCCACTTGTCCGAGCGACCAGTCATTTGATAACATAAATGTGGGGACTACAGTATACGATGTAGTCAAGCACAACTATGCGGTCAACTATGGCAATACGGGTTTGGATAACGCAAACGTGGGCTTCGACTACAAGATGCGGGACAACCTCAACGGTGTCGAGTTTCAAGGAGCCCCGTTCGGCAATAGAGTAACCCACGATTTCGACGACATTTCCGACGGTTTAAGCAAGACGCTGCTGGCGGGAGAAGTCGTACAAGCGGAAGGCGCTGATTCACGCGGTCTTACTTACTGGGGCGATGCCGCCGGGTTCACGACCTACTTGGCGCCGAACAGTCCGCAGCCGGACATCATCTATTCAATGGTGTCGTGCAATTACCCGCATGGCAACAACCCTCCTTGCACGCAAATCAGTTCGGCCATGCCGTCGATGTATGCATCCCGCAGCCGTCATCCCGGTGGCGTTCAGACTGCCTTTTGCGACGGCAGTATCCACTTTGTTACCAACAACGTCGACATCACAGTTTGGCGGGCACTGAGCACTACCCGAGGAGGCGAGGTGACCCCTGCCGAGTATTGAGCGATAAGTAATTCATAAAGTCACGCTACACAGGGGCAGTGTAGCTGGTGATTAAGTCCCGCCATATTTAGCATAAGACATCAGTGCTTCCCCCCACTTTCCGCAACCACGTGAAATTGGTTGTGGTCTCACCAGCTATTGGTTATAGCCATCACAGGAGTTTCCCCATGGACAGACGAAATTTCATCAAGACGGGTGTGAAAGCCGCCGCGGTAGGTGCAGGCATTTCCATCCCCGCCAGCTCCATGCAAGCAGCCGACAGGCCTAAGACCAAAATAACCGCCGCCAAAACAACCACAACTGAAGGCGATCCAGATATATCGGTGGTTATGAATGACTTTACTGCTGATGACCACCGGCGGCGGTTGCAAAACATCGGCATCTGCACGCAAAAGATTCGCAAGTGCATGCGAAAGCATCTGATTACCAACTATCTGCCCGGCCACGGCTTCTACAATCTGGGCGAGTATCCCTGCCGCAAGCCTTGGGATCCGGATGAATACGACGAGCAGGAATTGGACCGGCTCAAGGAACACGGTATCCAACTGCTTCAAGTCATGGACGACTGGAACGACTCGATGCGTCTGTTCGGGGGAAACAAACACACGGCTTTAAATCCGACCGGTTTTCATCGATTCCTTTATATGGCCCACAAACGTGGCATCAAAGTGCTGGCGTACACCTCGACCGGTTTCATACAATGGAAAGATCCGGACTTCTGCTCGGATTGGGCAATCGAGAACTCCAGGTGCCAATTGGGCTACTGGGACATGCCACGTTGTTCGCCGAGAAGTCCGGGTTGGCGGGCGTATTTATTACCACGTATGACACGGATAATGAACGAGTACGACATCGACGGAATCTACATCGACTGTGGGTACTTCACTAATGCAGTAAAGTCCAAAATGCCCGAAGGGTGGCCGGACAAACAGTCGGTCAAAGACGCGGTGCTTGCTTTCGAGGAAACACCAAAGTATGACGGAGCGCATACCGATTTGCTTGCTCTGATATATGCCGAAGTCAAGCGGCGCGGTGGG
>CAZISU010000312.1:0-6775 GCA_964541935.1 uncultured Planctomycetaceae bacterium
GATGGTGATTTGTTTGATCACTATACCGCTGGCTGCGCTATTCGGCACTTCTTTGCCGAACCTTATCAAGACACTTGGGTGGGGTACCGCGCCGGTCTCCGCTAGAGAGCAGGGGGGGGTAGCACCGATTTATTCGCCGAACATGCCGGATGCGGCCGGAGTGCCGGACGCTGCGACGCCGCGTTTGAGTGTTTCTGGGGCTGGGCAGGTTGAGGCTGGGCAGGTTGGGGCTGGGCAGGTAAAAGCCCTGCCGCATCCGTCCCTGACACCTCGATTGCCGGACGATATGCGAACAGTGCAGGCCAGCTTTAACGAGCCGGCCGCCGAGGCTCCATCTTTCGATGGGAGCAGAATATCGAGTAATTCCGCTCCGTCGGCAACTGTTGGGGTGGTTCGCCAGGCGTCAGAAGCTCGCTTCGAGCAAATTCAGCGACGGCTGCTGGGGCTGGGGGCGACTTATTTTCGGCTGGAATCGTTTGGGACGAGTAGTCAGTTCTATCGATTTCAGTGCGAAATGCCGCTTGGTGGACCTTCCGCGGTGGCAGGTGGTCCGGCGGCCGTGCAACATGCGGTACGTCATTTTGAGTCCACTTCGGAAAATTCCTTGCAGGCGATGGAAAATGTGCTCGCCGAGATCGAGGCATGGCTAAGGCCGCGATAGCTAGTCTATCGGGTAGTGTTTGTTAAAGGCGTGATTTACACCGACACATTCCCCTTTTCCGAACCAAGCTGGATGATTCGCTCGTGAAGAAGTGTCTGGGTCACAATACCGGCAGGAATAATAGCTCGTTGGGGCGTCGAATTCGCTCTGTTGCGTTGCGATATTGTGGTCCTTTGGGGAGAAGTTTTTGCCCATTATCCTCCTTGCCCCCCCGTTGTTGTGGAGATTGGCGTAGATTAGGTTTGGGCGATCTTCTGTCGGGGGGGAGCGATGGTGGAATACCGGCCGCGGACGGCCCTTTTGCCCGATCTGAGCGCCTTGCGCGTAGCGAGGCGATACTTTTTCTGGCCCGAGAGCCCTTGTCTAGCCGAAAACTTGCTCAACTGGCCGATTTGACCGACGGTACAAAGGCACGTACTCTGGTAAGAGAGTTAAACAAGCTGTATGATTCTCAGGGGTGTGCTTTCCGCGTAGTGGAGGTAGCCGGCGGATTTCAGTTGATGTCGCGTCCGCAGTTTTCTCCATGGTTGCGGAGGTTGCGATCTGTGCCGTTGGAGGTACGATTGTCGGGACCGGCCCTTGAAACCTTGGCCGTCGTGGCGTATCGTCAACCGGTGTTGAGAGCGGCCGTGGAGGCCATTCGTGGTGTACAATGTGGAGAAATCCTGCGGCAACTGATGGAGAGAGACCTTTTGAAGATTGTGGGACGGTCCGAGGACTTGGGTCGGCCGTTCCTATACGGTACAACAAAACAATTCCTGCGAGTGTTTGGCCTGCGTGCCATCGACGAGTTGCCGCGACAAGAGTGGTTCGAAGTTGCGGAACTTGAAGCAAGTGTTGAGAGTCCAGAAGAATCAGAGTCAAATCAATTGGAAGAGGAGTAGAAAGTGAGCCAAACAGCTTTTCTTGAGCCAGTGCTAGAGGGCCTCGTTGAAGAGGATGAAATGCTGAACCGCTCGGCAGTACGAGCCGAGTCGTTGGACGAAAAGGAATCTGACGACGACGAGTGGGAGTATGAAGACGAAGACGAAGAAGATGATGGTGATGAAGAAGGCGAAGACGAAGAAGAGGATGATGATGAGTGGGAATGGGAATACGAAGACGACGACGATGAAGAGGACGATGAAGAGGAAGACGACGACGATGATTTAGATGATGACGATTGGGAAGACGACGAGTGGGAAGAGGTGGAGGACGACGATGAAGAGGAAGAGGATGAGGAGGATGACGAAGATTGGGAAGACGAAGATTGGGATGACGATGATGACGAAGACGATGATAATGATGACGATGATGACGAAGACGATGATAATGAAGACGATGATGACGAAGACGATGATGATGACGACGATGATGATGACGAAGAAGAAGATGACGAAGAAGAAGATGATGACGACGAAGAAGGCGAGTTGTAATTAGCTTGCGTTGCATTTGAAGGGGCTTCACGCGGCTTTTCTAGCATGGGGGAGACTAACGGATGGCCCGGGAACCATCGGCTGGTCGGATTTGTACGGTTGGCCATTCGAACCATTTACCAGAACGTCTTGTCGAACTTCTCCTTGAGCACGGTATCGAGGTCGTGGTGGACGTGCGTTCCAGCCCATATGCACGCTATGCCACTCATTTCAACCGCGAGCCGCTGGAGGAGTTTCTGCGAACGGGCGGGCTGAAGTACCTTTTTCTCGGCGATATTCTTGGCGGCCGACCGGAGGGGCATGAATTCTACGATGAGCAAGGGCACGTTCTTTACGACAGTTTGGCCGCTTCGGCGACGTTTTCGGCCGGGGTTGAGCGGTTGTTGCGGGGCGTGCGGGTATCGAGTATCGCCTTGCTTTGCAGCGAGGAGGATCCGGCCGAGTGCCACCGTCGGTTGCTTTTGGGACGTGTGATGTCCGATCGGGGGGTGGACGTTTTTCATATTCGCGGCGACGGACGCTTGCAAAGCGAGTCCGAGCTTGCCGAGCAGTTGCATTTTCAGAAAACCAAGGGGCAGATGACGCTCTTCGACAGGGAGGAACCCCGGCAGTGGAGATCTACACAATCGGTTTTACCAAAAGAACCGCCGGCGAGTTTTTCGATGCCCTGCGAGGAGCCGGAATCCGACGATTGATCGACGTTCGTCTGAACAATCGTTCGCAGTTGGCAGGGTTTACTAAAAGCCGCGACTTGGAGTTCTTTCTGAGGGAGATCTGCGACGCCGAGTACGAGCATCGACCGGATTTATCGCCCACGAAGGAACTGCTGGACGGTTATAAAAAGGGCTCCGTGCCGTGGGATGATTATGAGACGGCTTTTTTAGATCTGCTTGCCGGACGTCGCGTGGAAGAGGATCTTGACGGACAGTCGTTCGAGGCGGCAACCGTTTTACTTTGCAGCGAGCCAACCGCCGAGCATTGTCACCGTCGCCTAGTGGCCGAGTATCTTGCTTCCCGATGGGGTGATGTGAGGATCGTTCATCTGTAGGTGTGAGGTATGAGCTATGAGCTATGAGCTATGAGCTATGAGCTATGAGCGTGATTGGTGAGTTGGTGATTATGATTCTTCCAACGCAAGCAAACGGCGGGAAAACAAGTCTTGATGTCACGTCGCCCTTCGCTTGCACTTCGGGTTAGTATTGCACGGGTAAAACAAAATGTACATGCCATTCGACTCAACGCTCATAGCCCATAGCTCACGGCCCCAAAATAACAAGGAAACTGTTCCTTAACACCAGGTATAACGGGCAGAACATGAAGATCGTCGTGAATCATCTGACGCGGATGCGTGAAGGGCGAATTTGCGTTGCCGGGGTCGAGCCGGAGAGCGGTCGGCATGTGCGGCCGGTGACAAAGTGGGGGCAGATCGATGGGCGATTGTTGGCGGGGCGCTCGTTGGACGGGCGCGAGGGGCCGTTCAATATGGGGCACGTGGTCGACTTGGGACGCGTTGAACCCGATGCTCAGAAACTGCACGTCGAGGACCATTCTTTCGTGCCCTGGAAGGCTCGCTTTATCGAACGGCTGCATGCGGAAGATTTTTGGGCGTTGTTGTATCGCATGAGCCACCCGCGTTTGAAGAGGATTTTCGGCGACGAACTTCGCATGATGGGCCGGCAAACCTGCGGGGTGGACGTTGGCGCGGGTGACGCCTCGCTGGGCGTGTTGCGGTTGGTTAATCGCCCGCGGATTTATTTGCGTCGCGAGAAGAACTCGGCCCTGCCCAGTGTGCGGATGCGTATCGACGACGAGCAAATGCGTGTCGACGTGAGTGTGACCGATCTGCGGCTGTTCGGCTCGGACCACATGAGCGTGAACGAGACGATGGTCGAACGGGTCGATCGGCGTCTGCAAGACAGCGGGCCCGTTCTGCTCGGGCTGGGCCTGGGCAGGGCGTTTGCGGCGCGGTCGGAAAAAGGGGGGGCAAGGCACTGGCTACAGGTGAATAATATTCATTTCGAGGAGAACCCGATCTGGGGATTTGTTGAGCGGAAGGGGTGAGGTGGGGACGGAATGGGGATCTAATTTGGCCACAGATGGACACCTGATAAACACGGATGGTGGTTGTGGGGTTGTTGTTGCTGGGTGTAGAAAAATGGTTCATCTGGAATTCGCGTACTTCCTTGTGGGACTTGTGCGCACGCGAAATCCCGATAAACCATTTATCATTCAAGGGTCTCACAGAATTCTCGTGAGATTTTATCGATCATTTCTTTTTGCGGCAATCTCTCAAGCATTGATTTAGGTAGATTGTTGTAGCCGAGCAGAGTGCCAGCGATCTGGCCTGCAATCGAGGCGTTTGTGTCTGTATCGCCGCCACTGGTGATAAGACTTTCCAGCATGGGGCGAAAGCCTAGTTTGTTGATGTTTTGGGCTGTGCAGATGGCCAGGGGGACTGAGTTGACTACGTAGGCGGAATTGCCAAACTCAGCGGCGATTTCGTGTAATTGTGTGTTGGCGGCAAGCGGTTGCATTTCGCCAAGACGGTCTCTGACACGGCTGTCGGGAAGCAAGGGTATGACGTGGTCGATCAAATCTTGTTGGCCGGTCCAGATCCCGTGGTAGGCGGCATGGACGGCGACGCAAACGGCCAGGGCGCCAACGTATGCCTCTTCGTTGTGATGCGTGATTCGACAAACATCTCTGAGCAGTCGTCGATCTGTCGGACTGGTTGGGTCGAGGAGGAAGGCCAAGGGGGCCGCACGCATGGCTGCTCCGTTGCCTGCCGCCATTTCACCTTTTCGCCCAACCAGTGCCCAGTGTCCGCCGTGTGCCAATTCGATCAGGGCCTTGAGCGTGCTTGCGCCCAGGCCCGTCAGGCGGTTGGCCGTGTACCAATCTGTAAAATGTTCGGCCAAGACGCTTGGATCCACGCAGCCGGATTGCGAAATGGCTTCGCAAGTGGCTAGTGTTAGTTGTGTATCGTCGGAGAGTCGCCATGGTGCCGTATCGACGATTGCGACCGGCGGTTGAGAGCCTTCATACGGTCCGCCAAATGCGTCGCCTATAGCACCGCCGAAAATGCAGCCTCGAATACGATTGGAGTTCATAGGCCTAGTTCATCGAAGGAACGGTGTATTTAATGTGCATTCTACACGTTTGTTTGAAAAGTAGAATGCCACCTCACGTCCCTAGAACGGCCAACAGGAAGACGTTGCTGGACTTGTAAAATTATTTTGAGAGGCGTATGCGGCTACGAGTGAAATCAATTCATCGTGGTTGATTGGCTTGGCTATATATTCGTCGCAACCGGCGGTGAGGCATCTGTCCCGATCGGTGCTCATGGCGTGTGCCGTGAGTGCGATGATGGGGTGAGTATATCCGCTTGCGCGGAGTTTGCTGGTCGCATGGTAGCCGTCCATGACCGGCATCTGCATGTCCATGAGGACCACGTCGAATGGAGTCCCCTCGTTTCGCTCGGCCAGGGCAAGGTCGCAGGCGATCTTGCCATTTGCGGCTACGTCAACCGCGGCCCCGGCTTTCTCGAGCAAAAACGTTATGAGCCGCTGATTATCGGGGCCATCCTCGGCCAGCAGCACGCGGCAATCTAGCTTGGTATTGGCAGCGGCCGGTTTGTCGTCGGGTTCGGTTAAGAGTTGTGCTTCTTGGGGATTGTCTAGAAACGTTACGTTGTCCAGCGGCCCGGTTCCGACCGTGAGGGTGAACGTGCTGCCCTGGCCGATAGTGCTCTTGACGGCGATGTCGCCGCCGAGTTTGGCTGCCAGGCGTTTGCTGATCGTCAATCCTAAGCCCGTCCCGCCGAACTTGCGAGTTGTGGAGGAGTCTGCCTGGTGGAACGGTTTGAAGAGTTTGGCAATCTGTTCGGCGGTCATGCCGATGCCCGTGTCGATTACCTCGAATTGCATCGTGGGCTGATGGTGTTTGTCGCGCAAGAATCGTGCCACGAGCCGGACCTTGCCAACCTCGGAAAACTTGATGGCATTGCCGGTGAGATTGATGAGGATCTGTCTGAGTTGGGTGGGGTCCGACTGAATGCTTGAAGGCATGGGGCCGTCACACTCGATTTCCAGAGGCAGATTTTTGGCATGGGCGCGAACGCGCATGAGGGAGGCAACATCGGATAGGATTTGGTACGGCGAGCATGGCAAATGCTCGACTTCCAGTTTGCCGGCCTCGATTTTTGACAGATCCAGGATATCATTGATGATGGCGAGGAGATGCTTACCGTTTTGTTTGATGGTGGCGGCCGCGTCGATTTGATTTGGATCCGTCAAACTTCCTTTGAGCAGATCGGTGAAACCCAGGATGGCCGTCATGGGCGTGCGGATCTCGTGACTCATGTTGGCGAGGAATTCGCTCTTGGCACAGTTGGCGGCTTCTGCCGCGTCTCTTGCTTTGGCCAGATCCACTTCACTCTGCTTGCGTTCGGAGATATCGATTCCCATTCCAACAAGGTGTGGCTGTCCGTCAAACATGATCATCTTGCAGGAGAACATGTAGGGAATAGCGGTTCCATCTTTTGTTATGAAACACGCCTCCGCCGCCGCATGCCCTTTTGTGAATACATCTTCGATGCACTTTTGGATTACCTCCTGATCTTGTCCGCAGAAGAAGTCTAACGGTTGCATCTCGGATAGCGCGTCGGGTGAGTATCCCGATACTCGTTCGACGTTTTCAT
>CAZISU010000313.1:0-6769 GCA_964541935.1 uncultured Planctomycetaceae bacterium
CACCATAAAACCGAGGGTAAATATCGGGAAGTAATTACTGTACGAGTTCTAAGTCGGTAGCATCCACGCCTCGGACTTCCTCCGAAAAGGTCACGTCAATATCGGCGATTGACGAAGTGATGGTTTGACCGGAAGCTGGAATCAGGCTAGTAACCGTTGGCGGATCGGTTTCTATAGTCACCAATTCCACATTGTCGATTGCTATGTCGCTGTAAATGCTGGAGCCGGTGACGCCGTGGAGGCGGATTGTCACGGCACTCTCGCCCGCATAGGCGGAAAGATCGACGGTCGCCAGGGTCCACGGATCAGAATAGCTGGTATGCTGCTGACCGGTTCGATGCCAAACATCGGTATCCCAGCCGCTGCCATCGTCGACATCCACATAGAGAGTGCCCATGCTGCTACCGTACATGTGGTAGTAAAACCCAAGGTACAGATTGTCGAAAGTAGATAAGTCAAGTGTCTTATCAAGGTAGGCCGACTTGTTGGGACTGCCCAAAGATCCCCAGCTAGACGCATCTGTGAAAAGATAGTAGCTGCCGCTGTATGCGGCGGAAGGTCCCGTGCCGGCTGAAGGTGTGCCACCCGTCCGTCGCGTCCAGTCGCCATCGTCGCCGCTGCCCTGGATCCAATCGTCCAATCCAGTTTCAAAGCCCGCGATGCTCAGCATCCGCCGATCTTCGAGCGGCTCGCACCGCAACCGGCGGGCAAAGGCGGCATGTCGCAATGCTGGGTCTTGCTTACAGCCCACTTTTTGAGAATGCTTCCTTCCAAGCAACCCCTGAGCAATCTCTGAAAAACGTCGACCCATGACCTTCCCCTATTTATTGGACTTGTGCAATAAACTGCTGAGTAAATCGCTAAATACAACTTAACCCATACAATTTCTGATTGTAATGTCCGAAAACGGGTGGTGCAAGCCAGTCTGTCGGTGGATTTACAAGACGAACCGCACGGGTGTCACCAAGCCACCCACATGCAACTGAGGGCCGAAAAATACCAACCCGAAACGCAAGCGAAGGGGGGGACGACGTTTATCCACCGATTCTCCCTTCGCTTGCGCTTCGGGTTAGTGTAACCCCCGCGATGTATCACATGCCCTTTACACCTGCGTCCGAATCGGGCAAAATGGTGACTGTTGAAGTGACCCGGATTATTCCAGCGGCGGGAAAAAGGGGTCAGGCACAATTTGTGCGAAGCACCCTTCGGGCCGTGCTGGCAAATTGAGCCAGACCCCTTTTTCCCGTCCGTTTTTTTGCCTACCTGGGGGAGGTAAACATGGCCGATTTCATTCCGATGACCCGTGAAGGCTATCGAAAGCTCAAGGCGGAGATGGACCGCCTCGAAAACGAGGAAATGCCCAAGATCGAGAAACAGATCGGCGTGGCTCGTAGCGAGGGCGATCTGAGCGAAAACGCCGAGTATCACGGCGCTCGGGAAAACCAGGGCATGTTGCAAGCCAAGATCAATATGCTTCGCGACAAGCTCTCGCGAGCTACGATTATCGACCCTTCAAAAATGCCCAAAGGCGAGGTGGCGTTCGGCGCCACGGTGGTATTAAAGGACCTGGATTGCGACGACGAAGATATCTACACGCTCGTCGGCGCCGGCGAAGAAGACTACGCGGAGGGCAAGATCCTTATTACCAGCCCGGTGGGCCAGGGAGTTTTGGGTAAAAAGGTTGGTGACAAGGTTGAGATTCCGGTCCCGGCTGGCACTTTGAATTACGAAATTCTCGAAATCCGCACCGAAGAGTGAGTATCAACAAACTAGGGGATCCTGGACAGTATTAACGAGATCTAACAGGATGGGGTAATAGACGAATATTTACGCAAAGCGGGTATTTTCCCCAATATCAACCGCCGCCAGCCCCAATTCGAAAGAATGTGGCCGGTTTCTAATATGCCCCCTTTTATCTGGCCAGCGGGTCGGATAGATTGGGCTTCACAGCCTGCAAAGTCAACCCAATCGGCATACACTACGCCCCCCCAAGCGACGCCGGTCGAACTTTCAGGCTTCCCACCCCCACGGAACGGACTCACCGGGGACACGATTGCCCAGCGGGATCGATGTCCGCGCAGTCAACCCAAACACCCCACCACAGTGAACGGCCCTCGCCTTGGAGCGAGAGCCGGCCCTAACCAGGAACATTAGAGGAGAAACCAGATGATCGTACGTGTATCGCTCTGCGCAAGTGTATTGCTTTTGATGTGCAGCCTGACGTTTGGCGACGAAGCCGCTTCGAAGGCAAAATCGAACCCGGTCGCCAAACCCACAGCCGCCAAGCCCGCAGTCTCTAAGCCCGCGGCTTCGAAACCGGCCAAAAAAGCTGCCCCCAAGGCCGCCAAGAAAACCCCTTCGGCCAAGAAAGCCAAACCCGTCTCGCAGCCGAAGGTCGCCAAAAAGGCATCACCCAAAGGCCCCAAAAAGCTCGAACTGCTGGCGATTGAAAAGAACATCGCCGCATACACCAACCAGCGCCGCGCGCAGCACGGCCTTCAGCCCCTGCAAATCGACGAAAATCTGGTCAAGTCTGCCCGCAACCATGCCATCTGGATGGCCCGCAGCCGGCGTCTTCAGCACACCTCGCAACCGGTCGCCGAAAACATCGCCATGGGCTATTCGAGCAGCCAGGGCGTCGTGCAGGGCTGGATGAACTCGTCGGGCCATCGGGCCAACATCCTTAACGGCGGCTACCGTCGCATCGGCACGGCCGCCTACGAAACGGCCGACGGCACAATCTACTGGTGCCAGCAGTTTTTGCGTTAAAACCAAAACGCCCGTCTAAACATGGCCAAGCTTGTTTGCGTTAAAATTGAAACGCTTTGCGAAGCATTGCCAGGCTTTTGGGTATCGCGGTTTTAGCGTCTTCCTTGCCTTCAAATTCGAGTGAGACGTAGCCGCGATACTTTTGCTTGCGCAAGATCTCGGCGATGCGGTCGTAATCCAATTCGAGCGTGTACCAAGTGCCGCCGCCGTAGTAGGTTTTCGCCTGCACGAAGACGGCCTTGGGGGCGATTACCTCCAGTTTGTCGTAGGGATCTTCCAGGAAGTTGCCCGTATCGAGTGTGACTTGCAGCCAGGGGGAATCGATGGCATCGACGATCCGCATCACGCCCTCGGGCGTGCGGCCCAGCCCCCAGTGGTTCTCCAGCCCCAGCGTCACGCCGCACTTTTCGGCCGTGGGCAAACATTTTTCGAAGGCGTCGATGACCCAAGGGAAGCCGTCCTCGTCTTTGTAGCCGGGCAAGGGCGGCTCGATACCGCGATTGGCCATCAGGTCGTCAAAGTTCTTGCTCGTCCCCCAGCTTCCCGTATTTACGCGCATGGTGGGTATGCCCATCTTGTAGGCCAGTTCTATGCTGGCAATGGTTTTTTGGATATTCGCCTTGCGACGATCGGCGTCGGGTGAGACGAAGCCCTGGTGCGTCGACATACCGCAGAGCGTGAGTCCGTTGACGAACGCCCGTCGCTTGATTTCTTGCAAATAGGCGTCCTTTTTGGAGTGCATCTGCACTTCCAGAACCTCTACTGCGTCGAAGCCCATTTCGGCGGCCAGTTCGATGCATTCGACGATCTTGAGTTTTTCGCCACTCCGATATCGCCAGAAAGAATAGGTGGAAACGGCAATGGGATTACCCCGTCGCGAGCCCGACGCGTTATCGACTCCTACTGAAGCCGCCGAAGCGGTCAGGCTAGTTGCCGCCACGGCGGCGCCAGCAGCCGTGGCAGCCGACTTTTGCATGAATTTACGACGATCCATGAATGGTATCCCCTCGGTTAATGATAGTGCGGATTAGAAAAGGCTGAGTTATTATCGCACACGACACAAGTCGCCTCAAGCGTTTTACCCATGCCATCCAAAACCACTATGCGGGTGGGCCGGAAAACAGTAGAATGGGTATCTGGTGCTAAAAATCAATCTTGAGGTTTTGTGCCAATACGATCGGAAATTCAGTGAAAATATATGCCCGGCCCCGCGGCCGGGGCATGGTGTTGTCATGGTAGATCGCAAGTCACGGACGGAATTGGCAATGGCGTTGCGCCAGTTGTTCAACTTCCGGCTGACAACGGCCGAGTTTCGCGATCAAGCGGGCAAGCACTGGTTCTCCTCGGCCGACGATGCGGTACATGTGATTTCACGCTTCGGATGCTCGGCCCTTTCCGGCGATCCCGTCTTCCCATCTTGGCTGGATAACGGCCGGCTGGACTCGATTCCCGCCTATCGCAAAGCGGCGCGCTGTATTTGGTTTTTGCAAACCGATCTGTCCTACGACTGGCCCCGACATCCCGAACATAAACCGCTGGCCCGGCTGGGACGTTTGTTGGTGATTTTCATGGCTACCGCAACCATCGGCCTGGCCCTGCTCACGTTGGTCGACTGGTTCACGGCAACTTCGCTCACCGGCGGATCGGCCGCGTGGCTGACACTCGCCACGGCTGCCGCGACCGTGCTGGGCTGGCTAGCGCTACGGCTCTGGTTCCGGGCCGACCAGCGTAGTTTCGAACGTGGCGGCGACTATCACGTCTGGCCCTTCCACAACCGCGAAGACTACCGCCAGGCCCGCCAAGCCAGGGCCACGCTGCGGAGCGTTTCGGATGATATCCAGTGAGCTCATCACTTCTTACCACTTTGGAAAGTCGAGGTGCATGTCGAGCCGAGCACAGGCGACCGAACCGTCTTTTTAAGCTTGTAGCCACGAATCCAAATCCATGGTAAAGTAATCGGTAGGACATGCTGGCTTTTCCTTTCTGAAGTCATTTTTCAACCCTGCGCATCCTTGAGTCGGATGAACCATGATTTTGTATTGCATTCGACACGGAGAGAGTACCTACAACGCAGAGGGGCGAATTCAGGGGCAGTCGGACGTGCCGCTTTCGGCTCGCGGGCGGCTGCAAGGGCAAGCGGCCGCGCGAGCGATGGTCGGGCTGGGGGTCGAGGCCGTCTTCGCCAGCCCGTTGCAAAGGGCCCTCCATACCGCGGAGATGGTTGCCGCAGAGTTGGGTTTGGAGGTGCAAACGGACGCTCGACTAAAGGAAGTCGATTGCGGGTTGTTTCAAGATCGCATGCGGGAAGAAATCCTCCGCGATTACGAGGGCATGATCGAACAGTGGAGGAGCGGGCAGCCGGATTTCGCTTTTCCGGAAGGCGAGTCGCGACAAGGTCTTATCCGCCGCGGGCGTGAAGTGCTACGTGAAATATGCAAAAGCGGTCACCAGACCGTGGCCGTGGTATCGCACGGCGGCTTGCTGCTGGCGGGCATGAAGAGTCTTTTAGGGGTCCGTTCGACCGAGCCGCCGCTTTCACTAGGGAACACGTCAATCAGCAAGCTCGAAATCAACTCCGGCGGAAGGGCGGAACTGTTGGAGTTCGACCGCACGGATCATTTGGATGGGATTTAGCGGCTCGTATTTGGCAGATTTTAAGGGGGACATTTTACTTATCATGAAAAAGTAGAATGTCCCCCTTAAAATCCTGTCTGGAAGATGCCAAAACAGTCATTCAAAACGACAACTATGCAGTTGTGATTCTGAGTCAGGTCTTAAGCCTTCTCGGCGAGAACCTGATATCGCTTCAAGATATCAAGGAGTTGATCGACTTGCGACCGAGCAACCTTCACCTTATCCTGACAGGCAACCACATGCCGGCGGAACTGACCGAGAGTCTTGATAATATTTCTGTCTTGAATGATAAGAATACAATTAATGAACACTAGAGAACTACACCAACAGGCTTTCCGCGAAGATGTCGCCAATTCGCTTAGCCATGGATTCGGCGCGGCATCCATTGTGGCCGCGTCTCCGTTTCTTCTGGCCACGTCCTTTCATCAAGGCGGCGCGTTGGCGGTCGTTTGTGCGAGCATTTTCGCCGCTACGGTTTTGATGCTTTATCTTGCCTCGACAATTTATCACGCGTTGCGTCCCGGCAAAGCAAAACACTTTTTTAGAGTAGTCGACCACAGTGCCATTTTCCTCTTGATCGCTGGAACTTACACGCCGTTCGCACTTGGCGTGCTTCGTGGCCCGTGGGGCTGGAGTTTGTTTGGCATCGTGTGGGGACTCGCCACAATCGGCGTTATATTAGAAGTTTTTAGCAACATGCGCTACCCCAAGCTTTCCCTCGCGCTCTATCTGGCAATGGGCTGGCTCGTCTTAATCGCGATTGGACCGTTGGTACACAGCGTTCCCATGACGGGACTCATACTCTTGCTGTGCGGAGGCCTTGCTTATACTTTTGGAGTTGCATTCTACGTTGCTGAGAATTTACCCTATGCACATCTAATGTGGCACCTCTTTGTTGTTGCCGGCACCACATTCCACTTCTTCGCGGTGCTCAGCTACGCGGCATAGCTGTTAGGCTTATTCGCTACTCAGTTCACCGGCTGCAATTCAATTCCGCCAAGACCCATTAAGCCATCACCTTTGATCGCGCCCTCGGGTGCGACGACCAGACGGTATGTGCCGGGTGCAAGGTCCGCTTGCCCTAGCAAGACGGTTTGCCATTTATCCCAGCCGCCGGTGTCGGTGACGGTGGCGGTGAAGCGTTTGATTTGCGAGGACACGTCGGGGTTGGAGATGTCGACGATAGAAACGGTGAAGCGGTTGTCGGCGGATTGCGGTGGGGCGGCCAGGCGGGCCACGACTTTGTAGGGCTTTTTGGTATTTTCGTTGTCGCCGGGGGCTATGACAAAACGCCAGGCGACGTGAGCATCTTCGCCGCTCCAAGCGTGGATGTGCGGCTGTTGCGCTCGGATAGGAGTTCGCGTCC
>CAZISU010000314.1:0-6763 GCA_964541935.1 uncultured Planctomycetaceae bacterium
CTAGGTTTCGGCGTAGGCCTTTGCTTCGGTCCTTACGTGGTGGATTTCATTCAGACTCCACTCCAGAACGCTTTGGCGGACTACTACGAAGGCCAATCGGCCGATCGAATCGGCGACACTTTGGCCCATATGCAAGGCGCCGGGCAAGAAGACACAGCCGCCCCCTCACCGGAAAATGCCGCGACAAATGCCGGGTGGGAAGATCCGCAAAAGGTCGAAGATTTCATTAAGGAAAACCATTTCCTCGCCCAAGAGGTGTTCGTCGACCCGGATGCAGTCCTGCGGCAGTTAAAAAAGCGCTACCCCAAAAAATTCGCCGACGTTGAACTGCCGCCCCCGTCGGATCCCGAGTCGGAGTTAAGCGAAGAGGATCTGCTGCCGATCCTGCTTTGGCATCGCACCGAAAACGACCCGCGCGTTAAGGCCAAGAGCTTCAACGCCCACGAGGCGTTTACGATTTACATCAAGGCCTCACTATTGGTAGGCGTACTATTGGCCAGCCCATACATCTTCTACCAGATCTGGGCGTTTGTTGCGGCCGGGCTTTATCCACACGAGAAGAAATACGTCCATATTTTTCTGCCCTTCAGCATGGGCCTGTTTTTCCTGGGCGCTGCGATGGCGTTCTTCTTCGTCTTCGAACCGGTCTTGAAATTCCTCTTTGGCATCAACAAGGCCTTGGGCATCGACATCGACCCGCGTATCAGCGAGTGGCTGAGCTTCGTGCTGGTCTTACCGTTGGGCTTCGGCGTGAGCTTCCAATTGCCGCTGGTGATGCTCTTCCTGGAACGCATCGGCGTCTTCGACATCCCCACCTATCTGTCGAAGTTTCGCGTGGCGATACTGGTGATTTTCGTTATCGCCATGTTCCTCACGCCGGCCGACCCCACCAGCATGTTCCTCATGGCCGTGCCACTAACTATTCTCTACTTCGGCGGCATCCTGCTTTGCAAGATCATGCCGCGTAGCAAGAGCCCGTTCGATGAGGACTAAATTCGACAATCATCGATAGGAAATCATGCCATGAACCACCGACCTCTGGCATCCACCGGTCTGAAAGTCTCGCCCATTTGCTTGGGAACCATGACTTTCGGCACGCCCGTGGCCGAGGCCGAGGCCATCGGCTTGACCCTCTGGGCCATCGATCATGGCATAAACTTCATCGACACTGCCAATATGTACGAGGGCTACACGCGCATGCCGGGTTCGGCAGGCGGAGTAGCCGAAACAATTTTAGGAAAGGCCCTGGGCGGACGACGCGAGGATGTTGTGCTGGCCACTAAAGTCGGCATGAAGGTTGGTCCGCAACCTGAGGACGAATACGCCAGCCCAGCCGCGATATGCAAACAACTCGACAAAAGTCTCGCCCGGCTGCAGAGCGATTACGTCGACATCTATTATCTGCACCGTCCGGACCCCCACACGCCCTTGTCGGATATTCTGGGCTCGCTGGCCGAAGTGATCGAGAGCGGCAAAATTCGCCATTACGGCCTCAGCAACTATTCGGCCAACCAGCTTAGCAAACTGCTGCAAGTGGCCGACGCCAACGGCCTGCCCCGCCCGGTCATTCTGCAGCCGCCCTATAGCCTTCTCAACCGCGATATGGAGAAGGACATACTGCCGCTGTGCGAAAAGGAAGGTATCGCTGTAGCGCCATACCAAGTCCTTCAGGGTGGGCTGCTGAGCGGAAAATACCATCGCGGACAGCCCTTGCCCGCCGACTCGCGAAAAGCGGAAGCAAGCGGTTGGGTCGCGGAACTGACCGACGAGTTGTTCGACCGCATAGAGCAACTCGAAAACGAAGCCCGAAGCAAAGGCCGAACGCTACTCGAACACGCCATAGCGTCCGTCCTGAAAACGCCGGCAATCCTCTCGGCCGTGCTGGGCGTGAAGCGGATCGACCAGCTTGAAACCATGGTCCGTGCCGTGGACGTCGCTAAAATGAATAATTGACGGGCAGCTAAATCGCCTCGCCGCCGCGTTCGCCGGTCCTGATGCGGATGCAGTCTTCCAAGGGCAGCACGAGGATTTTTCCGTCGCCGATCTGCCCGCTTGGTCCCGTGCGTCCGCCTGTGTTGATGGCCTCGATTGTGGGTTCGAGAAATGTGTCGTTCACGGCGATCATAAGCTGGACCTTGCGGACCAGGTCGACGGTGAACTCGCGTCCCCGATAGACCTCCCCGTGTCCGCGTTGGCGTCCGAAGCCCTGCACGTCCATCACGGTCAGCCGGAAGACCTCGACTTCGGCCAGAGCCGCTTTGACGGCCTCGAGTCGGTTGGGTTGGATGATGGCGATGATTAGTTTCATGGCGAGGCTCCGGAGGGGAGGAACGATCAATGTTCAATGTCTGGGTGCTGGTTTGGCGGGCATCGTGCTGTAGCTAACTATGCCCGCAGATGACAATATCCTATCCCCACGCGCTCGCCAGCTCAAGAGGAATTGGGGTGGTGAGCAGTGAGGTGAAGAGCACTGATATGTTTTTCAGCGGAACAATAACCCGAAGCGCAAGCGAAGGGAGGGGCGATATTTACTCGAACTTCCCCTTCGCATGCGCTTCGGGTTAGTATTATGCCCCCATTCACCCCATAGCCCATAGCCCACACAAAAAACGCCGGGACGACACTTGTGTATCGTCCCGGCGAGCAAATTTTTGGAGTGTTTCCGGTAAGGTTAGAACATCAAAACCGCGTCCACGGCGAACGTGAACTGGCTGCTGCGGTTGCCGTCGTCGAAGGGCAGGCTGTTGTTGGCCCAACTGCGGGCTCCACTGTACCAATCCCAACGGCATTCGGGACGTACTACGAGGCTCTTGGTCGGACGCCAGTTGAGGCCGACCGTGCATTCGTAAAAGTGCCCCGCATATCCGCAACCTCGCCAGGTATTCAATTGCGGGAAGTCGGGGTTGGTGCCGGGACCGCCCACGCGGAAGCCGTTTTGGTCTTGCATCCATTCGAAACGCATTCCGGCGGCCCACTTGGAGTTGAGCTTGTACTCGAGGTATTGACCGAGTGTGTACCACTTGGCATCGCCACCACCGGCAGCCGGCGGCAAGACGTCGTTGGCAACACCCAGGTTGTGTTGCAGGGCGTATTTCAGATTACAACTGATCTGATGTTGGAACACGAGTCCGTAGGCGGTCCAGTTGCCACCTTGATTGCCACCGAGATTTTTCTGGTTGCCGGTCGTCAATGCGTATTTCAACGAGGTTCGTTTATCGTCGCTCGTCCAGGTTACGGCGCCCATGAAGTCTTTGTGGTTGTTTTCGTCTTCCCACATGTACCAACCTTGGGTCATGCCGGCCTGTACCAGCCAGTTGCGGCCGAGTTGGAAGTCGGTCATAAAACCGGTCACCAATTGCGGCTCGGTGTAGCACATTGCATACGAGTGGGAATAGAAGAAGTTGGCCGGGGAGGGAACCTGCTCGTAGTTGAGCAAACCGGCGAAGCGGCCGCCGCGGAACTTGATGTTGTTGTAGGCAATTTCGGCATACATCTGCGGCAAGCACAAACCATAGAGCTGGTCCAGGCCGTTGATGCGGTCTTCCAGGCCGTAACCCAGACCGTAACGCCAGTCGGTACCGTAGGTCATGTCGAAACGACCACCAAAGTCCCAGCCGCAACCGCCCGTGTCGGTCGGCTTGACCGCATAGAACCAAAGCTGGTTCAACTGATAATCGTTGCTGCGGTCGTTCAAGGCCACCGGGCCATTGAAGCGATCGACGGGCGAGTTAGGGTTGAACGTGACACCCTGTTGCAGCCAACCGCCAATTTTGATGCCCTTGCGTTGCAAGCAGCAAGGCTGCGGCAAACTCCACGGCACGCAGCCAGTAGCGCAACTCGCGCCGCAACCGGCACTGCCACACGTCGGATCGCAACAAGCCGGCGCACAGGTATCGCCACCACATCCATCGTAGCCGCTATCGGCAACCTCTGCTGGCTTTACGATCTTGTCGGCCGTAGCAGGCTTGTCGGCCACAGAACGCAACGCCGCCATCGCGTCATAATTGAACGACCCGTCCGCCGCCACGGCGACCGAGCCTATCAGACACGTGGCAAGCGCCAATCCAATAACAATTTTTGCTTTTCTCATCAGCAACACTCCAAAATCTGTGAGGAACAAATAAACAAGAAAGGATCATTGGGGACCGGTGCCCCGATCCTTTCATCATAACCATGTTTTCTGCTTGTCTCTGTCGTCGTCAATAACGGCATATTAGGTATAGGTAAATTCCAGTTTGCGTGTATTAAAACAGTAGTTTTATAGGATTTATCGCAGTGTCCCTGAACTAGCCTGTCAAGGCTTGACGGTTACGAAAGCTTTCCCGTCAGAAGGACACGATGATATCGCATGCAGCGAGGAACTGGTTGTGGCGTCCACCCGCGTCGAATGGGTTCGAATCGCCATGGCCGTGTTTGTCGAACCAATCCCAACGTACTTCCGGCCGAATCATGACGTTGCGGCTGGGCTGCCAGTTCAGGCCCAAGGTGATCTCGAAGAAATCGCCCGGGTAGCTGCCGGTGGCCGTGTTGCCGATCCCCAGCCCATGCACGCGCACACCGTGCTTGTCGCGGAACCATTCGACACGCGTACCAACCGACCAATCGCAGGCCAACTCGTAGGTGAAATACTGCGTAACGCTGGTCCACTCGGCGTGCCGCACCGCTTGCGAAGCGCCGCCCGTGCTTTGCCCGTAGTCGAATTGCAGGGCGTAGTCCAGCGAGGGGCTGAAGCGGAGTTTTCCGATTAGGGTATATAAGAGGGTGCTATTGCCGGGCTCTTCTTCTCCACTGGAGATACCGGCCTTGAGCTGACGCATGCAATCGCGGCTTGTCCATTCGGCCATGCCCAGGAAATTCAAGCGGTCGTGTCCGTCGGTATCGTCGAACTTGTTCCAGCCGCGGTGGAATCCGCTGCTGATTCGCAATTGGTCTGAAAGGTCGTACATGCCCAACAGCCCGGTGAAGGTCGTGGGCTCGGCGTACTGCCGCGAGTAGGAATGCGAATAGAAGAAGTTTTTCGGCGCGCGAACGTCTTCGTAGCTCAGCGGCGAGAGGAAGTGTCCCATCCTCACGGTCATGCGGTTATAGGCCGCGTCGAAATAGAACTGCGGTACGGCCCCGCCGTAGAAACGCTCGTCCTGGTGCCAGTTGGCTTCCAAACCGTCTGTACATTCTACAAAACGAGCATCGGTACCGAAGAGCATATCGAAGCGGCCGCCGATATCGAATCCGCCACAGCGGGTGTTGGTCTTGCGCTCCATGAAGAGCCACAGTTGGTTCATCTGATATTCGCGGTCGCGGTCGTTGTAGGTCACAGGCCCGTTGAAATTGTCGGCCGGACGACAGTCCGTGAAGCTCATGCCCTGCTCGAGCCAACCGCCGATGGCGATCCCCCGACGGGTGAGGCAATCTGTCTGAAACAAACGAAACGGATCGTAGGGCAGTGATGTGCCGGTGATCTCATTAGGGCAACAAGACTGCGGGCAGCATGTTTGCGGACAGCAGCCGCAAGTTTCGCCGGAATCGCAATACACATCGGTTTCGCATGTCGAACATGCGGATTGGGCCACAGCCGTAAAGGGCTGACATATAAGGGCCGCGGCCAAGAACATGGCGACGACGAGAGCGCGGGACTTCATAATAGATGACTCCGTTCTGGGGCTAACGGGGATTCTTTAGCTAACGTAGATTCTGGGGCAAACTCGGATCCTGGGGCCACAACGGGATACACGGCCGCCAGGAGCATATCGGAACGGATAGTCGCCCGGGCCGAAGTGAACTACACCGGCCAGACGTCAGAACCGGCACATTCCGCAGAGAGTATATCGAGTGTTAGAACCGCGATTATCCGCACAAATTCACGCGTAGATCGGACGCATTAGCCTGACAGGGGGGGCGAAATGTTAAGCCTTGATGGTTGTGACGATTTTGCCAGCCGAGAAGTAACTTGCATATCCGTCACTCCCTGTTAACTCAATCACTAAGGTCAGCTTGACCGCAATTGTCCCCGGTCATATACTGACCCCCTTGTCGAAGGATATGACACGCGTAATATGATGTCAATTTCAGCAGGAGGCGGAAGATGCGGATGGACCATGAACGGAGTCTTCGCTCGAGAAAACTTACAACAACAGCTTTCTTGATTCTGGCGATCATATATTGTATCGCCCCAAGCCATGATGCGGTCGGGGCTGATGTTTTTGAAGATGGTGAATATTGGGTAAGCGGGTACGTAGCCAAGCCTTTGGACATTAAGCCAATGGTCATATCCTCAGAATTAGAAGTCGTCGGCAACTCATGGAATGAAACGGGCCGTATATTTTATTCTCCTTACGCATTTTCCTTCACTGGTAATATTGCCGTCAATTCGATCACCCCGCTGGCCGATGGTTACTACTCCATCTTAGGTTCACGGAATGTGACCATTGGCACAGAAAGTTCCATTGAACCTTTCGATACGACTCCCGCCGTCACTCCATCGTTGATTTGCGAAGTCACACCCATCGTCACGGACGAAGCCTTGGAGATGACCATCATTATGCCCAAGGCAGACAATCCCGTCGCTGCCGACCTTGATGGCCATTGGAAACACTTTTCATTTGGAACCGGCACGGAAGAGGGTGACACCTTCGCCGAGGCGAGTATCGCCGACGTCGAATTGGACGCGGCATTGGGTACGGGCACCCATCAGAATTCCGGCGGAACCCCGGATCCATTTGATTGGTCAGTCGATTCTCCAGCAGCTACCGTGACCGTGGATTTG
>CAZISU010000315.1:0-6760 GCA_964541935.1 uncultured Planctomycetaceae bacterium
GCAGAAATCGTGAAATCGTTCGACTTGGTGTGGCTCCCATCGGCCGGCCACGTGGATCAGACCGATTGGGCTCGCATCAGGGCCTCGCAAAACGGCGTCAACCGTCCTCTGTCGAAAGCTGCTTTTGGCCCGAGCGTGCTCGCCCACCCACTGCCTGGCCAGGTTCGGATTTTTCGTGCGGTAGAGTACGTATACGGCCGCCAGATTCACGTAGTGATCGCGCCGCTGGGGTGCCGGGAGTCCATGAGCCGTACTGCCCATCATGGCGGCGGCTGGAGGCGAAGCGGCCAACACCTGCGTTGGCCGAGCTGCGTTGCGGCGTCGAGCCTGGGCCTGCTGGGCCAGGGCCACCGCGTCGGGGGCCTCGATACCCGGCGCCCAGGCGAACAGCGGTTCTGTGACAGTTGACAGCGGAGTAATGTTGACCACGTGCTGACTGATCCACTTGGACTGGTCCAGTTTTTCAAGGCGGCGGCGGGCTGTGCGGCCCTTGGCGCAGTCTGGCCACCAAAGTCGTGTTGCCTGCTGGAAGGTCAACAGGGGTACACGGCACGTGAGCGTCTCGATGATGTCCAGATCACGGTCGGTGAGTGCCATTTGGCTAGTCCTCCGACGGCTTCTTCGGCGGGTTGAGTTTCTGCTGGAAGTTTTCGAACATCTGACCGATGGCCTGCTTGTCCACATCGCCGAGAGGTTCGGGCGACTTGCCGATGATCTCGCCGGTCCAGTCCGGGTTTTTCGGGCCGGGGCTTTGGATAACGCCTGCGCCTTCGTCGTCGTCGTTATCGATTCCGGGTATGAAGGATCCCGGCTCCTCGGGCCATGGAAACGCTTTGCGCCGCTCATATTCTTCTTTGGAGATGTGGTGATCGGACTGGACGATCACGGGCAGCCCACCGTACTGGGCGTAACCGGCGCCACGGCTGATCCGCAGGAAGCTGCGGAAGGGGTGGTCGTTCGTCAGCGCGATGTCGCTGATCGTGATCCGATTGACGACTTGTTCCGTCTGGGAATGGGTCACCGAGCGGCGGCCTTCGCGGTCGACTGTGACGGAGCGGCTGTTGGCAAGATCGACCGTCAGGCCGCTGGATCGCATCAATCGCTCCTGGTCGTCCGACGACGACACCGAATACCACTCTCTTATCCGGCAGTTGGCCTCGATGGCAGGGATGAGGTTGGTCTTCGACCGCTTAAGGTCTTCCATTGCCTGGTTGGCAAGAATCAAACCGACTCCCATGCTGCGGGCCAGTTGCAGCATGTATTCGAGATTTGCGGCGACCATCCGCTGGAACTCGTCAATCACGAGATAGACTGGATGACGCCGCTCGGTCTTCGTGGCCGTGGCCAGCAGCATGTAGGTCAACAATCGTGCGATCTCCGGAGCACCGCTGGGAGAAAGCGTCGCCGAGAGATGGCAGTAGATCAGTTGAGGCACTCGGAACACGTCGGCCAGGTTGATTTCCTGGGCGACGACTTCGGGCGGATACTCGGTTGTGTCCGTCACGTTAAGTGGTTTGCAGGCTCCCAGCCGCTTGACGACCTCGTGGACATGGACGCCCGCTCGGCGGATTTCCGGATGAAGTTCACGTCTATTGCTTGACATCAGAACATGGCCGATGCACTGGGCCAATTCGCGGAAGTTGTCCACGTGCGGAAACGTCTTCATGGTGTGATACAGGACGGCCGCGTTGGCCGAGCTATAGTAGCCCTCACCGTAGTCGGTGCCGTAGGTCAATCCGTTCGCTCCGCAGAGGATGTCCGTCCGCGCTTGCAGGTCGAACTTGGACCAGTTGGGCTGCCTCATGGGATTGAATCCGAACGTGGCTCGATCGGGTTGGTTCGAGAAGACCTTCAGGGGCATGTTCACACCGCGCGTGCGGCGGACGGTCTCAGTAACCGCGTAGAGTGTTGCGAGCATTTCGTGAGTGTCGGCCTTGAGATCGACGACGATAATGCTGCAATCGCCGGACAGGGCCAACTGCTCGATGGTGGGACAGAGCCCCAGGGCCGTTTTGCCCGAACCGGCGTCACCCAGGATGTGAGCATGCTCGCCGTACATATCCCGAGGTAGCAGGACCGGACTGCCATCGGCAACGACCCTTCCACGGTAGATGCTGTGGCGCTCTACGAGGTCTGGGGATCGCCTTATGTCGGTCAGCACATTCTGGATGTTTGCGGTATCGGATTGCGATCGGTCTCGATGGGCGGCCGCTTCCAGCAGAAGCGGCATGGTAAGACTCAGGCCCATCGTCCAAACGAGAAAGACCGGCAAAGCGGAGATCGACCCGATGGCCGCGGCCCAGGGGAGTGCGATGTGGCGAACTCGTTGGAAGAGACCCGCATTGCGTGCATCAAGTTGCGCCGTGATCGCTTGCTGCCGGTGGTGGGCCCACTGAGTTACGTGTGCAGCGGGCGAACCGGGCCAGCGTATAAGAGTTGCGGCGGTAATGATAGCAAGCGAGATCAGCAGGGCCCGGCGGTGCCGAGCCGGGCCGACTGGGCTTTGCAGCAGCCCGGGATAGGGCCGGGCATGGTAAGTGAGCCAGGAGACAGCGGCCTGAAGGATGACCTTCCAGTGAGGTGTTTGAAGGCCGTCGGGCGAGCCGATTGCCAGGGCCGCCAGTGGCAACGCGGCCACGGCGCATTTCAAAACCGGTGCATCGAACCACAGAACCGTGCCTGTCAGTACTGCCGCGAGAGCGCAAAGCAGTTGCAGTTGAGGCTTCCACTGAGTGCGGAGGCGGTAGGCCGTGGAGCGGTCGGTCGGACTGGCCGTGCAGACGGTCGTCCAGTGGAGGCCAAGGCAGTAGACCCAGAGTGCCGACCCGCCGGCCAGTACGAGTACCTGCAAGGGCCAGGGCGTGCGATGGCTGACGAAGAGCAGCACGGCCGCGATGAGAAACAGTGGATGGAGAAGCCAGCGGACTTGGCCCGTGTAGACCGCCACGGTAAGCCCGGCCAGAAAGACCGGTACGGCGAAGAGCAAATCGTAGGGTTCCAGCCAGGTCACACCCGGGTCGTTGTAGAGGACTAGCGCGGTCAGCCCGGCAACGATGGCCACGGCGCAATTGGACATGATCAGTGAGAGCGTTTTGGCTGTGGGCGGCGCCGGCGGCAGCATCTCGATGGACGGGCGGGTTTCTGGTAGCCGATCGAGTTGCAGGGGATTGCCCACGGATTGGTAATAGATGTCACGCATTGGAGTGGCTCGTCATGATGGTCAGGAGTTCGGGAATCACCGAGAAATGAATCATCAGGCCGCCGGGCCAGTCTCGGCGGTCCAGCGATTGCCGGATGGCAGCGGCTTTGGCCGAAGTGGTGGTGATCACGGCCAGGCGGAACTCGCCTTGGGTAACGAGCCTGGCGAAGTGGGGAAAACGGTAACGCCGCACGAGGTCGCGATGGCACTTGCGGACCACATGGTCCACCGGCCCGCCAAGGTCGACGCGGACAAGTTCCAAGACGCCCCGAGTGGGATCTTCGCAATGCGGTGCATCGGCGAGCGACCGTTTGAGCCCAGGGCATCTCAGAGACACTTCGTCGCTGGTCAGACGTCGACGCTGGTGCTGGCCCAAGGTGGCGTAGGCCAGGACCGCGTATTCGGTCGGAAGTGATTGGGGACCGAGCGAAACGGTCCGATGGCCGCCAGCGCCGAGCAGTCTGACGCCCTGATCGCCCAGAACGTAGTACTTACCCGGATGGACCATGTCGTACTTTTGCAGGTAGCCGGCTGCACATAACCGGTTCACGATCTTTCCGGCCGCATTGGCTGAAAGCCCCGGCAGGACCGTCCGGCAGAGGGCCGCGATGGTCGTCAGTCGATAGCGCAGGACGTGATGGAGAACGGCGAAATCGCGGCCGCTCAGCCGACCGATGGGTTTGTTGTTGACCCGAGTCATCTTGATCACCAGAGTTGGTATGGAAGGTTACGCCGGACGCAGTCCTCGTGAAACGCCTGGATGCGCTCGGCGCTATAGATCACGAATTCGACGGCGCAGATAATCTCGTCGGAGGCATTAACGAAGAACGCGTCGGGGAGCTTTTCACCCTCGCGGGTGTGGGCGAGCAGGTCCTCACCTCTCCAGGCAGCCGCCCACTGGGGTGCCGTTGCGGCTAACGTCAGCCAGACAGCGGCGACACCCAGATCGTGGGTGGCCTGGGTGGGGTGCTTCAGCGTGCCGCGTCGCACACCACCGAACAGTTGTGCTCCTCGTTCGGTAGCGATCCAAGCCGTCAAACGGCGGACCGGTTGACGACGAAACCGCTCCTGAGAGCGGTAGGCGATCGCTCCGAAGTCCGGATCCGGCTGGCCAGGCTGCCAACTGAGCAGTGCCGATTCGATCGCTGGAACCGGTCGGGCTTGAACGTCGATTCGGCTGATCACGTCCTGGTCAGCCAACCGCTTCAGTCGTCGGCGCGCGTTGGGAAGTTCGCCGGCCCACCAGTGATCGGCGATCTGCCGCTGACCCATGAGGCGAACATTCAAGGCGAGCGTCTCGACGATCTGGGTGTCGCGTTGGGTGAAGATAAAACCGTTCACTTCGAGGCTCCCGTGTCGCCCGAGTCTCGGCCGGCGTCCGCTTTCTTGCGGCGATTCTTGGCCGGCTTGGAGACTGGCAGTTCACCAAGTGCAAGAGGACCCGAAGAGGGTAAAGCAGTGTCGGGGCTTGGCTCCGTGGCACCGTCATCCGAAAGGCAACCAAGGATTTCGACGGCTTCAGAGGCCAGGTCGGTCGAAGTCAGCCGTGCTGCTCGCTCTCGCAGAGTGGCGGCGAGCTGGAGCTTGCCGTCCGCCTCGTACTGGCGAGCCAGGTCTTCCAGGCTGCTCTGCTGGTCGGCTTGCAGAGCCGCCTGGAGTGCTTCGAATCGCGAACTGACGATTCCCACCACGAGAGTGGCCAGTCGCCCCACGACGCGGTCCAGAAATAACGCAAACGGGTTGTTCATAGTGGAAACTCCTACAGGTTTCAGGCAGAATGGAAGGCTGACTAACCGCGGTCAGCACTCCTTGTATTGAACCGTAAGTAGCGATTCAGTCTCGACTCAGTACTGTCTCAATTCTGAATTTTCTTGTGATGTCGAAGCTTCCAGAGAACATTGATCCGCATCTTGTCTACCTGGACCCATTCCTGCTGCAGCGGTATGCCAAGGATGCGGGATTGTCTCGCCATCAGATTAAGCAGAAGACTGGCCTTGCCCTGAACACGCAGGCGGAAGCGTTTGATGGCAACGGATTGCAGCGAAGCAAAGCCTTCAAGCTCGCCAAGTGCTTAGGAAAAAGCGTCTTGGAACTGCTGGCTCCGTGGGATTCGAGTTACCTTCCTCCGATGCAGCCGCCGGGGCCATGTTCTGCCAGCCCTGAATGGGAGCCGACGAGGATCCTTCAGCAGGGACGTCCCGTCCCAAACGGGCTCTATTACATCGTGTATGTGATGCGGCACCGGCACACGGCAAACAAGCTCGGGCGGGGGAAGTTCTATAACCTCAGTTGGCTGCCCGTGTCGACGCGCGACATGATGAAGCACCAGCTTTCGCGACATGGGGATGTTTGTGCCCGTGTTGGAATTCAACCGCACATTGCGGTAAACCACACGTCGACCCCCGTCTCGCACTATGAAGGCTGGTGGGTCATCGACGACTGGGTTGGCGAAAAGACTCTCGCCGATCACTTGGCCAAGCCGTGGCCAATGGAAGAATTGCCGCGGCTGTTGCTGGAGATTGCCAGGGGATTGGAGGCTCTCCACGACGCGGGCGTCATCTTCCGGGAGTTGGCCCCAACCCGGGTACTCTTGGCCGATAAGGACGGTCGTGCTGTGCTGACCGATTTCGAATTGGCCAAGCTCGAAGGCAGTCCGTCCGTCTCCAGCGATTGGCCAGAGGATCCGTTTCTTGCCCCGGAGTTGGAAGAGGGAGACGTGACGGTCCGCGCGGACCTTTACAGCCTGGCCCAAATTGCGGCCGCCGCCATCGCCGGTCCGGAGTTTGACATAGGACGAGCACCAGAGATTCTCAGTGACGTGGAGATGCCCAGGAGTCTGAAACGTCTCTTGGTCAATGCATCGCAAGACGAGGCAGAACGGCGACCGGACAAACTGGCACCGATACTCAAGGGCCTGGCAAACTGGACGGAGAAGACATCTCGTGGAAAAGCCTCCTGAAAGCGAATCGGAATCGATCGGCACGCGAAGCCAACCTACCTGGGTCAACGTACGCGTGGTGAGCGAGCACTTCTACTGTCCGCGTGCCGGCCTGCTGGCCTACGAGTCGGAAGACGATACGGAAAATGAAGAACCACGACTCGGACCTCGCTTGGACGGCTTTGCCGACTATGACGAGCACCAGTTTGTAGAGGAACTCCAAGAGGCCTGGGAGGGTCTCGTCCGGTCGCTTACCCTGGTTGCTCCGGCACTGCTGCTGGTGCTGGGCATGTTTCACTTCGTGTCACTCTTCTGGGCTGCCATGGCTTCATGGCCGCTGATCTACTTCGTTTTAGAGTCGTGGGGGTTTCTCGTGAGGATTGCCTCGCTTCGGCGGGAACATGCCCTCTTCAAAGCGGCACCTGTGGTAGCAGTCGACCTCGAGCCGAACAAAGATTACCAGATCAACTGGTGGTCACTTCGCAAGGCGGGGTTCGACTGCCGCAAGCCGGCCGATTCTCACTCTGACCACGAGCAGCAGCTTGCCGGCAAGCCTTGGCGGATCTTGACGAGGGAATTAACCAGACACATACGGTCGTACGCAAACATCGTGGCAATCGAAC
>CAZISU010000316.1:0-6742 GCA_964541935.1 uncultured Planctomycetaceae bacterium
GGTTGCCGATCCGAGGGCACCAAGCCCCACGGCGGTGACGTAATTGCCATACCCGGATGCACCCCCGTTGCCGTAAAATACAGTGTAGGCATTCGGGCGATAAACAACACGCACGCCATTTGCGTAGAATGATGCCGCGTCAATACTTTGGTCGGTGACGCTCCCTCGGTCGCACACATTATCTAGAGTGTCTGTACTAGCACCGGCGGCTGGCTGCCAGGAATAAGAACTACCGTCGGTGGTCAGTACATAGCCGTTCGTTCCAGCGGTGGTCACCTGTCGAATGGCCGTCCAAGACGCTGACGTGGCATCTGTCGTCAGAAACTCACCAGCGTGCCCCGTCTGAGTCGGCAGGCCGTCGATTGCGGCCCAGGCATAACCGGAGCCGTCGGTAGTGAGCACTTGGCCAGCCACGCCCCCCGTAGTCACTTGCCGGATAGCCGCAATATTCCCGGCATTAGCGGAAATATCAGATATGTTAGTTGCAATGTCAGAAGTATTGGCGGCAATTTCAGCGGCCATCCCGGTGAGATCCTGTTTGTCAGCCCAGGCGTAGCCGCTGCCGTCGGTAGTCAAGATTTGCCCGCTTGTACCACCGGCGGTTACTTGGCGAATCACGCCCCAAGACGGATCTGTACCATCCGTGGTGAGGAACTCACCGCTGTGACTGGCTTGCGCTGGTAATTCTTCCGGAGCATTAGCCCAAGCATAACTTACCCCGTCAGTGGTGAGTATTTGCCCACTAACGCCGCCCGTCGATACTTCGCGGATAGCCGCAATGCCAGCCGCGTTTGTTGCGATGTCAGCCTCGGCTTTGTCAGTAGATACCCCGAGTCGCTGAAAGGCTCGACGGACTTCCGTGGGGCTATCTATGTGCGGTGTTAGTTTTCTCATAAGATGCGTCGTCTTCCACTCTCGCGTGTGAGAACTGTAGCTTGCTCCATGGCCCACTTACGCCCGGCGGTGCCGGTAAGCTTTAAGGCGAACGCCTGCCCGCGACCGGCTGGCCGTACTGTGGCATTGAGCCCGGCTGTCCATGTCCCCGAACTGATAGCGGTGGCCAGAACGGCGCCTTCAAAAGTTGATGCCGTCTGCACACTCCACCCCACCGGCCCGCTGTCCGCTGCCATTACTGCGTCAACTGATACTAGCGTGCCTGTTACCGAATCTTTCGCCAAGGCAATCGGGCCCATGATTACGTATGACGAGAAAGATGTACCGCAGTCCGTTTCGGCTAAGTCGCTGAATCTCCGCAGCTTGCCATCTCGCCCACCGAGAATCACGCCGCTGTCTTCTATCGCTGTGGCCTGTAACGGGCACGCCGCGAGCGGCTCGTGGTCCGACTGGAGTGTGATGGGCCAGAAGGTCTTGGTGCTCATGTCGAACCACCAGTGTAGCCGGGAGTTCGAGGACTCCGGCGACAGGAAGATATGCACCCCTCGACCGATTACGTCGTATTCGAGCGAGATCGTGGTACTGTCCGGGTTCAGATTAAGGAATTCCTGTGGAAGGACTTCGCGGGAGAACGACACAGGGGCCGAGTTGCCGCCGGGCGCCAGGCCGTAGATTCCGTCCAGAGATAGAAAAATTAACTCGCCGGACGGGCCCAGACACCAGGCGTGCTGCCCAATGATCCCGACCGTGTGGCTGAGCGCGTCGAGGCTACCGCCGTAGGCTGGGTCTCCACGCAGCCGCCAGAGCGAATGTCGGCACCCCATCACAAGGTAGTCATCGCTGTGTGGCACTAAGGCCGTAATCGCCGAGCCGGGTACACCGGCTTCGCTGGAAGTACCGGCAACTGCTCGTTGAGCGTCGGTCTGCGAGTAGTCCCAGTCTGTCTCTGTGCCTTGCCTGGACATGTACCAGACGTGCGGTGCGATCTCGGCGCCGGCTAATATAATGCGATCCAGGTAGTGGCAGATCAGCGGGCAGCCGGTAGGCACTTGGCCAGCGGTCGCCGTCAACTGCGTGACTCCGTCCGTGAGCGGGTCGTAAACCTTGGGGGCTCGCTCGATGCGGTACGCACAGGCACCGGCCCCGGCGTCCGAGGCTAGCGTGAGATTCCCGGCAGCAACGGACGATATCTTGTATGTTCCAGCTACGGCGGTGCCCTGCGGGTTCGAGACTACGATTACGTCGTCATCAGTATCAATCCCCAGAGCCGTCCAGTCGCTAACGCCGGTAGCATCGAATGAGGTGCCGCTAGCTTGGCCGTCAGTGCCCGTTGTCCGCACATCGCCATAATCCGCCACGTAGAGCTTTTGACCGCTCTGAGTGGCACACAGCGGCACGTCATCACGCAGAGTCAAGCTTGTTGATACCTGCGACATATGGCCGTAGAAAGCTTCCTTCCAGACGTTGCCGTCCGCTGATGCAACCAGCAACGTCCGTAGAGCATCTACCGACTCGGTCGAGTAGTATTGCACGCGGAAGACGTTCGCCAGACACACGCCTCCGGCCTCGGTGCATTCCATGCCGAAGCCTACGCGTTTGCCAGTGTGGGCGGAAACCGCCTGCGTCAGTAGCAGCACTCCGCACCAGTAGACTTTGATCTCGTTATTAGTAACCTGTGCCGACAGCCATCCGGGCATGGCGGATGCAAGACTGCCGGACGACAGGTTATAGGAAGTCTCAGTACCACTGACATATGACTTCAGCGTTCCGCTATAACTTCCGGTCGAGCCAGTTAGGACAAGCTCAACTTCCACGCCATCAGTGGCATAGGCCGGTGTAGTATCATCCATGCGAAGAAACAGCCGGTATGTGCCGTGATGCTCACCGCTCCAGGGCGTAATGAAAAGCTCGACCGTATACGCCTCCGCTGTATCGATAGTCATAACGTCACGCACCACGGCGGCATCACTGACGCTCGTGTCTACGCTCGCTAAGGCTGACGGCATAATGGACGGCACGGCGGACGCCCAGCTTGCCTGCGTCCAGGCAGCCGCCATAGACGATCCACTAAAGGTATCCGACCAGGCTGTAAAACCGTCCCCCGGAGCGATGGTCATGGGCGCCAGCATTCGGATCGGCCCGCCAAGGTCTTCTTGGTGAGACTGTAATAGACCGGGGCGGCTACCGCCACGCTCTCGACCTTCAAGGGCCGCAGATGGCCTTACGTTCTTGCAGTCGGGCGTAGTGAAAGGCCGCTGCTGCTTGTAAGCACCGCGCCTATTCAGTCCCCCGAGTGGGAACGTAACGCCGATTCGTCGTTTTTTGGCCATCTGCTTACCTTAAGATCAGGCTACGGTTACAGCGTTAAAATCGCACGACGTCACAGACCCTTCATTGACGTACAAGGCTGTTCCATCCCCGCCGTCAGTGTGCTGAAACAGGCAACCGGTTTGATAGCCGGAAGCTGCGTCGGTCGGGACAGTGTCGCCGTTGGAGAAAAGCAGTCCGGGGTTCTCCACTGGAGGTGCTGTCATACGTAGTAGTGAGCAAATACGAGAAATCATTTTCTTCTTCCTAATAAGTTGTGCCGTGGTATGTGATTGGGTAATCTGAGTACCGGTATCGCTTCGTGGTGGAATCGCTTTCGTGATCCCCCATTTGGCCAAAGTTTTTTGCGCCGTGTTTACGGTCGCGGGAAATGGCATCCGCCAACAGTCGCGTGAAGTCTTGGTTATGTATGCCGACTTCATCATTGTCTCGGCGTTCGGCCACTGCTAAGCAGCTTGATATGTAAAGCTCGGCGTACTGCATTCCGCCCAGCGGGTAGGGTGCCGCATCTGTCAGCTTGCCGTTGTACGCTTCGTACTCATACGACAGTACGTAATCATCGTCAGGCGTCGGATAGAATAGGATCTCTTGCCGCTGGCCGGCTGTGCCGTCGGCGGCCTTGTAGCGAGTTGCCGCATATCGCGACGTACCCGATACGCTACTGCTGTTAGACCGCATATCGAGTATATCGCCTACTGCTATCTCCTTGATGGAACTGCGGTATTTGTCTGCTGCGAAATGCAGGTCTCCAACCAATCGACCGAAGTCGTCCGGCATATTGTAATCACCCGTATCCTCAGTCAGGGTCAATGTGGTAGAGGGCCGCAAGAAGGACCACCCATGACCACGCTCCTGGCCGTCTAGGGCTGGCGGATAATACACCTGCCTTACACCAGCCTGAATACGGCTGTCTACCAGGGAGGCTTGGTCGGTCGTCCAGTCCGCGGCGGTACGGCCATAGCCGAGGTATCCGCCGACTTCTTCCTGAAGCTCCGGTAATCCGATTGAAAGACTTGACTCAGGCATGGGGCTACCTCGATAAAAAGGCCGCAGCACGGGAGAGAGCACCATGCTACGGCCATCCGCAACAACTATTCACACGACTTACGCCAGGGTAGCGCCCGCCGAGTACAATTCCTTCCAAACGCCATCTTGCCACTCCAGCAAGGCAACTTCATCGGCAGCGTCGAACGAGACAGACGCCAGGGTCTCGGCACCAGTCGCATCCAAGTCGATGCGCTGTTCGCCGCTTGTGACGGTAACTACGAAGTCGCTCGTGGAATACGTGCCTTCGCATACGATCTTTTTACGAAGTCCGGAAATGGTTCCATTCGCCAGCGTGTCGGTGGCATCGGCTGCCAGCGTGACCGTGCCGGCCAGATAGGAAACGCCGCCAACCATCAGCGGCGTGGCACCGCCAGCAGCTTCCGGCGTCACGACCTCGACCATGCCAGAGGGCGTGCCGGTCTGCAACTTGGCTTGCACTTTGCCAGCCGTCGAAGAGCGGTCCACCGTCTGAAGAGGCACTGCCGAGCCTTCGCCTTCGAAACCGGCGTAGGTGAAGTACCCGGCGTAGGTTCCGCCAGCTTGGCAGGTGAGGATTCCGGTTCCGATGGTGGCGTTTGCCATGGAGAGAACATTGCACACGCTGCCGGGGCAATAAATCTCGATAAGCTGACCGGCATCTTTGGCGGAGTAATTCCGCGCGGCAACACCAGCGAAGTAGCGGGCGTTGAGAATGGTCGGGACGTTCACGAAGTTGTACCGACGGCCATCGGCAGCCGAATCGGTTCCGTAATCCCACACGAAGCAGACCCCTTGGCCTTCCTTCAGCGCCGTGGTTCCTTGGAACCATACGGAGGAAAGAATGGTGGGATTCTGTTTCTGGTATCCGTTGAGACTGTTATTCATTTTCTTCTTTCAGATCGTTGTATAAAAAGGAAGCTAACCCGCCGAAGCGGGCTAGACGCAGGGGGTTTGGTTACGCTTTGGAAATCACGGCCTGTCGACGGCGATCGGTACAGACAGTCTGCAACGTGGCGTCACGGTCTACGCGGCGCACATTGTGCTTGCCAGCGACCATGTAGGGCTTGGTGAGTTCGTTTTCCCAACCGGCCATGACGCCGATTGCCAACCATTTCCAGTCCAGCATGTAGACGGGATCGGTCGCGTCGTCATCGAGGTACGGGGCGTACTGAACGGGAGTACCTTTGAAGAGCGTGCGTCCGTCCTTGGAGGCGATGTCGTTACCGAGCGACATGTTATTCTCTTCGAGCACTTCTTCCAGCAAACCGATAACGTCATCATTGGTATAGATACCGTTACCCATTTTGCCAAGATCGGGGGTCGCATGGCTGACGGGGGAGCGGAATTTGACCTGTCGGGACGCCCGACGCATCTTACGGATCAGGTCGGTCTTAGCGACGGTCGCGTACTGAGCGGTGTAATTCGCCCAGCGGGTGTAGGTATCGCTGTCGATACCGGCACAGCCGGACGTGAAACCGGAGGGGTTGCCGCCGTTGAAGCCTTCGACTGCATCCTTGACCACCCAATAAGCAACGCCGGAGGGAGTCTTCTCGTCCGTGCTATCCTCGGGCTTACTCCAGAGAATCTCTTCGAGCAACTCGAAGAACGACACTTGCATTGCAGTGTACTTGGTTTTGATGTAGTCGACGATCGCTACGCCACCACGTTGGAAGTCAGGCTCGCGGACATCATAGATGTAGTGAGCGTTGACGTGACGGGGCGACATGACACCCTTAATCATGGTGTCGCCGATGCTGGACGAGTCACTCTCGTACAGGGCTACCGTGCGGGCACTGTGATTGTGGTCGATCTGAAGATCGAATCGCCAATCGTTACCACCTTCGAACTTCTTCTTTTTGCCGCCCCACAGTTCACGTACAGCTACGTGATCCTGGAGATCGCATTGAAGATCGATGAACGCACCACGCTTGACCAATTTTTCCTGAGTTTCGAGGACAATGTCGTCGATACTGCTAAAAGGAATTCCCATTTCTTACTGTTCTTTCCGTCTCCGCGAAGAAGCTACTTGCCAAAGTACTTTGCATCTATGGCAGCGGCAACTTCTTCGTCTGGTGACATTTTGGTTTTTGCCTGCTGACCACCACCACGTTGAATGTGCTGAGATGATCGCTCTTGCAGGTCGCTGGTTAATTTTTTGTTATGAACCTCTTGGTATTCATCCCGAAGGACGAATCTTGCCGCTGCGTCAAAAACATCTTCACGCGGCGGCGCGGTCTGTCCGGTCTGTTGGTAGCCGGCCAGCAACACTGCAACTTGACTTGCGATCGCATCCTGCTTTGCACGTTGCGCACTTCCTGGAGACAGCGAGCTATACCCGCCGGTTCCCAGGGCATCGGCGAAATCCTCACCGAGGTTTTTCACCTGTCCATCAAACCACTGTTCTGCTTCCTTCACGGACGCGGCTTCTGTGGCCTGCGTCGTATCCTGTTGGTATGCTTTGAATTGCTCGATTGTTTCGCTTTGCCCTTTTACA
>CAZISU010000317.1:0-6704 GCA_964541935.1 uncultured Planctomycetaceae bacterium
CACCAGTTGCCCGTCGCGGGGCATGGCCAAGTGGATCTCGCGAATGGTGCTCGATCGCGGCGGCAGCGCCTTCCAGCGAAGCGGATAGCGGATCACCAGTTCCACCGAGCCGATTTGGCCCGGCGAAGGCAAGGGGATCGCCATTGGCAGCGAATCGGGGTTTACCTTCTGATCCGGCTGGGCGGCCAGGGCAGCCGCAACAACTTTGTTGCCGTCGACCTCGAATTGCAGGTCGCTGTTGCCGGCCGCCGCGCGAGGAACATCGATTTCCAAAAATCGCAACGGCTGATAATCGATACGGTAGGAAAATCGCTGGTAAACCCGGCACGATTGCCGCTGCAAATTCAAACGGCTTTCGACGTCCACCGACACTTTGCGGGCGTGAATCGAACGTTCGCCCACAAACACCGCCTTCGAGGCCTCGCCGCGATAGAATAAAGGCCGCTGCTGGTAGCCGGCTGGCACGCTTTTCGCTGCCGTAACTTGCTGACGCGTCAACTCCACGCTCTTCTCGTCGCTGGGAATCAACTCGACGTTGTCGGCCGGCTGTATTACCAGCGCCGCCGAACTCGACGAAGCCGCCAACGGCGCGGGCAAACGCACCTTCATCGCCTTTGTATCCGGCGGCAAACTGCGATGTGCTTTGATGCTTACCTCGAATTTACCGGCCAGGCGACGCAACAAGGGGACTCGCAACTTGTTCGACTTGTCCACGTCAAGCCCGTCGCCGTCAACCGCCTCGGCCGGGCCAACCTCGTCGAGTTGCCAATCGGCCAGGTCGACTTCCAAAAGAAACACCTTCTTGCCACGCACCGTATAACGCAATGTCGCCTCCAGACGCAGATCCTTGCCGTCCACGAAAACCACATATTCAGGCTCCACGCTCAGACGCGTTTTCCGCGGAACAATCCACGCCTTCAACGAACAGGGTTGCGAAGAATAGGCGAAACCGGCCACCACGTCCTCGTGTCGCAAAGCGTCGGGCAACTCGTCCACCTGTCGAACGCGATAACGCTGGTCCCAGGAAACGTGGATGTCGTCGGCCACCGCCAGGGCGATGTGCCCCCACTGACGGGCCGCGCCGATCACCTCGAATCCACACAACTCGACCAACTGCCCCGAATTGCCCTGACCGTGAGATTGACGCGTCGCCAGACGAATTTTCACCGGGCCCAAAGTCTTCTTACGCAAACGGATCTCGACCAATCGCGACTCGCCGACAGCTTTGCTTGTTGGACTTGCGGCGGCGGGTTTTTTGCCGTCCTTCTGGCCTTTGGTTTTTTTAGCGCCTTGGCCGGCCTTGGGAGATTTGGTCTCGCTTGGGGTGACTTCCACAACGCTATGGCCGGGTGGGCTCGAGGCCAGAATCTCGGCGCCTTCGGGCAACCTGACTCGGAAACGGTCGAAGGGCGAGCCGTGACCGCGAACCTCAAGCGTGGCCTCGGTATTCACGCTATGCTCGTCGATGCGAGCCAGAATCTGCCCCGCCGCCGTCAGTACCGTGGGAGTCCGTGTTGTGCGAACGTCAGAAACGTGCCAAAAAAGTTCGAAATCGCCGCCAAGGCCCCGCGCAACAAATTCGCTGGACTTGCCGTCGCCGCTGGAATTCGTCTCCAGGCTGGCCCCTTCCGAAACCTGCCCCCGTAGATTGGCTCGGGCTACCGTCAAATGCAACTCCGACTTCGTGGCCCGTGGTGCCTGAAGACGAAGGCGTGTTTCGCCGCCTATGGTCGTCAGCGGGACCAGTACATCGAGCGAGATTTTTTGCGCTTTGTCCGTATCGCCGTCGATCCAAACCACGTAGCCGTCCCGCGGGTCGTGTTCGAGCAAATGTCGCGGGGCTGCTTTTTCATCGTCCTCGCCTTTTTCATCGTCCTCGCCGTCCGCCTGCTTTGCAACGGCCCGTTTTGCGACGGTCTGCTTCACAATCGCCGCACCTAGCCCCAACGGAACGCGAACGGTACTTTTTGCTTGCAAGCGAACGGTAAACTCAATGGAGAGTTCGGCCGTTTGTCCGCTGACTTTGCCCTTGGCCGACATCTCTTCGAGAACGAACCGTGGCGGAACTTCCTGCTGGTCAAGACCTTGCAGTTGCCGGAAGGCACGCATAAAGTCCTCGAACTGGAAGCCGAACATGGGCACAAGCTTCCCGTCCTTGTCCTGCACGTAATAGACGGGCGGCTTCATCTCCTCGACACCGGCCGAAACTCTATCACTTGAAACTCGATCACTTGAAACTGGCCCAGCAGGCGCGGAGATCCCTTGGGCCGGCAAAAGCCGGCACCACAGCAACACGAGACATATTATCCAAGGGATAAGCCGTCGCATCAAGCGCGCCATTCCTACGTTTCTCTCAAGCCCGCCAGGCTTTCCGGCGAGTGTCTGTTCCGTTTCCCAGCACATAAAGTGCACGATGGGAGTAAACTCGGATCCGAGTATCTAGATAAGTTGAAAAGAGCGCAACGATTGCGCTTACTTTTCTAGTGTAGTCAGAACGCCGCTTGCGTCAAAGGAACAAACCCTTCCACGGGGTGGTTTTACCCATGGTTGTTTGCCAAATAATCCCGCCTTGAGTGTCTGTTAGATCCCTATCATCTCCAACAGGCTCTCATGCAACTCGGCATTCGCAGAGGCTAGGAAATGGCCCGATTCTAGACACGTTCCAGCATCATCGGGGGGTGTGACAACGCCTCCAGCCTCGCTGACGATCAGAGTCCCGGCGGCCGAATCCCAGATTTTGGTGGCAAACGACCATGCGGCATCAAATCGCCCGGCTGCTACGTAGCACAGGTTCAGTGCGGCCGAGCCGGTCCGACGCAGGGCCTGACACTTGGGCAATGCCCGCAAAAACGCCTGCAAATCGGGCGAATCACCTTGCACGCCGGGGGGGAAGCCAATTCCGCATAGCGACTCTGACAGCCGTGAGACGCGGCTGGTGTGGATCTGCCGGCCGTTGAGAAACGCGCCCTTGCCAGCCTCAGCGGTGAAGCATTCTCCGCTTATCGGGTTGAAAACGCATCCCACCACGACCTTTGGGCCATGCTGAAGTGCCACGGATACGCAAAAGTGAGGCACTCCGTGGACAAAATTTGTCGTTCCGTCGAGCGGATCTACAATCCAGCGGAAATCGGCGGCTTCTTTTTGTGGTAAATCAGGCGAATCTTCTTCGCCGAGAACGTCATGCTCGGAAAAAGCATCCAGCACAATGTCCGTTACCCGTTGTTGAGAGGCCAAGTCTGCTTCGGTCACTAAATCGGCTGGTGCTTTTTCTCGGGCTTCTACTTTTCCCAATTTTTGCAGTAAAACGTCCCCGCCGGCGCGGGCTGCTGCTTCGCAAACTCTTATATATTCAGGCATTAAGTAGCTTTCTGATATCTTGCTGTGAATGATTTCGCGACAAGGAGAGACCGCTGACAAACCTGCCGACAGCCAAGCGCTACCGTCACTATGAGGGGGTGGTTCGAAAAAAAAACGCTTTCTTTCCAATTATTCAATGAGAACTATGGACAACGCGGATAAAGTTGGTATCATCAAGGGTGTAGTGGAGAGTGGTTCGGGCCGTTAAGGCGACCTGAGTTATTCATACCAAGGAACAAACTACTTCATCATACCAGATTTTATAAGAAGGCCCTAGCGGCATACGTGGCCTCTTCTCTGTTCCGGCCCCGCCGTTTCGCCCTGGTGCGAACGGCGGGGTTTTTTTATTTCTTGTCCGCTTCGCTTCCTTGAACGCCTGCTGCGGTTCAGGTTTCTTTTTCGCTGCTGACTAATACCCAACCTGTTGGCATGTGTTACGTCGCAGAGTACACTAAGCGCGAAGCGCAAGCGAGGGGCTTGTTGGTTAGCTGCAGGTCCCTCGCTTGCGCTTCGGGTTAGTGTACTGAGCCACAGGCTGGCGAGCCCCACACAGTAGTCGAACATAAAGGAATGATGACGTGAACGATATTTTCATTAGCGACGATTTTCTGTTACAGAACGAATCGGCCGCGCGGCTCTATCACGACTACGCTCGGGATATGCCCATCATCGACTACCATTGCCACCTGCCGCCGGAGCAAGTGGCCTTCGACCACCGTTTCGAAAACCTCACGCAGATCTGGCTGGCCGGCGACCACTACAAGTGGCGGGCCATGCGTGCGGCCGGGATTGACGAAAAATTCATCACCGGCGACGCCGACGATTGGGAAAAGTTTCAGAAGTGGGCCCGCGTCGCGCCCATGACAATGCGCAACCCCTTATATCATTGGACACACCTGGAACTCAAACGGCCGTTTGGCATCAGCGACCGACTCTTAGGCCCCGACACGGCCGAAGGCATCTGGAACGAGTGTAACGAAAAACTCTCCGGCGAAGGATTTTCCGCTCGTGGGATTATGAAGCAGATGAACGTCGTGCTGGTTTGCACGACCGACGATCCGGTCGATTCGCTCGACCATCATGCCGCCGTGACCGCCGACACCTCCTTCCCGATCAAGGTTTTGCCCACCTTCCGCCCCGACAAGGGCATGGCCGTCGAGAATACCAAGGCCTTCAACGCCTGGGTCGATCGCCTGGCCGAGGTTTGCAATCTGGATATCAAGGATCTCGATACATATATGGAAGCCATTCGCGGGCGGCACGATTTCTTCCATTCGATGGGCTGCCGCTTGTCAGACCACGGCGTGGAAGGTTTTTCGTCCGAAGATTTCACCGATAGCGATCTGGCCGCCATTTTCCGCCGCGTACGTCGCGGCAACGACCTCCGCCCCGAAGAGATCGTGGTCTTCAAGTCGGCCATGCTGCACGAGTTCGCATTGATGGACCACGAAAAGGGCTGGGTGCAACAGTTCCACTTCGGCGCCTTGCGTAATAACAACTCGCGTCAGTTCGCCAAGCTGGGCCCCGACACGGGCTACGATTCCATAGCCGACCCGCAAGTTGCCCGCCCGCTCTCGCGGCTGCTCGACCGCCTGGATTGCAACGATCAACTGGCCAAAACGATCATCTACAACCTCAACCCGATACACAACGATCTTGTAGCCACCATGATCGGCAACTTCCAAGACGGCCGCACGCCGGGCAAAATGCAATTCGGCTCGGGCTGGTGGTTCCTCGATCAGATGGACGGCATGATCGACCAAATCAACTCGCTCTCGAGCAAGGGCCTGCTAAGCCAATTCGTAGGCATGTTAACCGACAGCCGCTCCTTCCTCTCCTACACCCGCCACGAATACTTCCGCCGCATCCTCTGCAACATCCTCGGCACCGAAATCGAAGCCGGCTTGTTACCGAAGGAGTACGGGCTGATAGGGTCGATGGTGCAAGATATTTGCTATCGGAACGCGGCTCGGTATTTTGATTTTGGGTTGCCGGTTGATTGATGAGCTACGGCACCCAGCTTCTTGATTAATAATAAACTGGGAGATTTGCAGGCATGCCTTTTCCTCTACTACATGATCCACATTCTCTTGAGAATACCAGGACGTGGTTCACATATATCCCGATCATTGGGTGGATTGTTGGTTCGGCGCGTCAATTGCGAAACGAAGCCAAGCTTGTAAGTCAGTCCATCGACCGAGGAGTTGTGCCAGAGTCCGAGTGGGAGGCGTACGAGTATAATAGAGAAATTCGGCACAAGATCGAGAAGATAGTAATCGAGCATGCTTATCCCGAGAACTCCACATTTCACCCTTTGGATCCGTTCGAATTGATGATCGTTTTGCGTTATGGAGACTTGAATGAGGTGGAGATCATAATGAAAATAGAAGATGCGTTTGATTTTGACTTCGATAGTCCGCTCTGCGATTGGTTGGTAGAAGAGAAAGTGTCGTTCATCGATTTTATCCGCTTCATCGAGAAAAAAACCAGCTAGTACACTCGGAGCGGGGGTATGTCCGACTCACACGAATGGCTCGATACCGAGACGGCGGCGATTCTGTAGGGAACAATTCCTCGTAGGCTTGCGTCTGCCAAGATCGCTGATTACAGTCTTGTAATGCTTGCCGAGGGGGATGATCCGTTGCGTATGACCGAGGCTCTGCGTAGGGTTCCGTATGTTGCGGAAGACGATTGCGGAAGACGATCTTGTCGCGAGCGAGTGGCGGGAGTGCCCTTTTGTTGTGGCGTCCGGCTTGACCGAGGCGGATGCACTTATCGGGCAGTTCGAGTTGATCTGTGCGGATTGTATTAACGACATGACCGATAAAGAAAACACGTCCTTATCATCCAATGTGGACGCCGCCTTCCGATAGGCAGCTAAAAAAGTAGTGCAGACGGCCAAACAGACTTACACTCCAGGACCGTCACTCGTTTTAAGATGCTGCTGGTTGCCTCGATGAGCGACCTAATCTTTTCTAGTACATCCCGGAGCTTAGCGGCAGTGCGAGTGGGGGGTGTCACGACGGCATTTGCCTAAACCCACATGCGGGGGCCAATAACTGCCTTTGCCCCTTGCCAAGAAAGGGCCCCAAGACGTATGATATGCCTTCCATACTTATATGTTGCGAAAAGAGGGCTCGCCTCGCAAACGGACTTAACGGACTTTATTGTAGGAGATTGACACGTGGCCGAAGTAGAAACCAAATTGCCGTACAAAGTTGCTGATATTTCGCTGGCCGAGTGGGGTCGCAAGGAAATCGACCTGGCCGAAAACGAAATGCCGGGCTTGATGGCCCTGCGCGAGAAGTAGGGCGAATCGAAACCGCTGGTCGGTGCCCACGTGACGG
>CAZISU010000318.1:0-6703 GCA_964541935.1 uncultured Planctomycetaceae bacterium
CAATGTCACCTAAATTCTACTGCAATATTGACACAATACGGCTATTCATGTAATATGATACGCATCTGCTGAGGTGTTGCAGCAATGAAAGTGAACGCAACCCCCAGGTAGAGCCATTACAATTGTGTTTCTATTGTGTTATTGTAACCCTCAATGAGTTTGTGCCTGGGCTGAGCATTTCGGCCAATGCATAGGGTGCCTTAGTAGTAGATGCAGGAGATTTTCGATGAGAAGAAAAAAAGGCTTTACGTTAGTGGAATTGCTCGTTGTGATTGCGATCATTGGCATTTTGATCGCGCTGTTGTTGCCGGCCGTCCAGGCAGCCCGTGAGGCGGCTCGGCGAATGCAATGCAGCAGCAACATGAAGCAGATTGGAGTCGGGCTGCATAGCTATCATGCCGCGAACAACACATTCCCATCTGGAGGTTTTTGGGTTTACAAGGCTTCTGCTGGAAAAACTTTCCAGTACGGCTCGATCTTAATTAGATTGTTGCCGTATATTGAAGAGCAAGCGTTATTTGATCGTTTCGACCTTTCGCAAGAAACTGACCCACAAGCTGCGGCCATCAATAATGAGATCGGCAAATTGCAAATCTCTACTTATGTCTGCCCGAGCGACCCGTCGGGAGGAAGTGTCACGCAGAATGGTCTCCCCAGAGGCATATCATGCTATACCGCATCGCAAGGCCCCACGCCGCATTCCGGCAACCCGAACTGTTGGTGCAATAACGATTGGAATAAATACACGCCGGCACCGCAAGTTGCCGAGATGGGCGTGTTCCATGGCCCGTTTACGCGAGAACCGATTCCGACCAAAGTATCCGACTGCACTGACGGTCTGTCGCACACCATTTATTTTGGCGAAGTTCTGCCCTTGTGTTCGGCCCATATGGGCAGAGGTTGGGCCTGGACTAACAATGGGCAAGGCTTTGGCCACACGCAAATTCCCATCAACTACGACACATGCCAAGACAATGGTACCGATCCCTGTCACAAATCGTACAACTGGAGCACCGACAGGGGCTTCCGTTCATCGCATCCGGGCGGTGCATCCTTCCTTTTTGGCGATGGCTCGGTTCATTTCCTCGAAGAAACGATCGATCACGTCAACTACCAACGCCTTGGCAATATATCCGATGGAGAGGTTGTAGAAAATTTCTAGCACGCATTTCTAACAAACGAATTCCCCCCGCTTGCGACTACGCAAGCGGGGGGATAATTGTGTGTTCTTCGTTTTCTTTCTCTGCTACTTGGCGTAGCCGAGTTCTTTTTCAACTTCGCCGATGGCTTCTTCGATCATGTCCATGGCTTTATTGGCCACTTCGTTGGGCATGACAATGGGCGGACTCATGCGGAGGATGTGTCCGGCTGGTATCCAGGCTAGGCCTTTGGAGAAGGCCCGTTGGTAGATGCGTTTGCCGGCTTCATCGAAGGGCTCTTTAGTGCTCTTGTCTTTAACGAGTTCGACGCCCATGAGGCAGCCCTTTACGCGGCAGTCTCCGACGATGTTGAATTTTTCGGTCCAGTCGGCCATGCGGGCGGCGAAGAGATCTTCGAGTTCCTTGGCATGTTCCAAAAGTCCCTCGTCCTCGATGACTTCGATGGAGGCCAGAGCCGCGGCACAGGCCATGGGATTGCCGCCGTAGCTGGTCGAAGCGCTGATCTGGTCGACGGCCGCGGCGTAGGGCTCGCGGACTACCATGGCGGTTACGGGGAATCCGTTGCCAAACCCCTTGCCGATAGTGACCACGTCGGGTACGACGCCCCAGTGTTCCATGCACAGCCACTTGCCTGTGCGACCCACGCCGGTGAGAACTTCGTCGGCCACGAGCAGCATCTCGCGCTCTTCGCAGAACTTCTTGAGCTTGGGGAAGAAGTCGTCGGGTGGCATGATGCTGCCGGCCCAGCCTTGGATGGGTTCGAGCACGAAGGCCGCCACGCGGCCGGTGGTGCTTTCGGTGATGAAGGTGTCGTAGAATTCGAGGTACTTTTCGGTGTCGAGCGAACCGTCGTTGCGGATCCACCAGGGGCGATAGGTGTCGGGCCGTGGAACCATGTAGAAGCCGGGGCTGCGGGCCGGGCCGCTGAACTTGTTCATGCGGGCCAAGCTGATAGCGTGTCCCGATTTGCCGTGGAAGTCGGCGAAACAACTGATGAACTCGTGCTTGCCGGTGGCAGCGCGACAGGTTCGCAAAGCAGCTTCAACGGCCGTGGTGCCGGAATCGTAAAGCTGAATTCCGCAAAGGTCGCCGGGCATGACCGAGGCCAGCTTTTCCAGTAGACGGACTTTGACGTCGGTGGTGAAGTCGTGGGCGTTCATCAAGGTCTTGGCCGCGCGGGCAACTTCCTCGGAGACCTTGGGGTGGCAGTGGCCCAGGTTGGTGACGTAAATGCCGCTGGAAAAGTCGATGTACTTATTGCCGTCGGCGTCGACCATTTTACATCCGTCGCCCGAATCGAAAGCGACCGGGAAGAGCTTTACCTGGCCGGAGAGGCCGCGGATGTACTTTCCGGCACGTTCGTGCAAGGCGTTGCTTTTAGGACCGGGCAAGGTCTCGGTCTGAATGCAAGGATATTCGTTGAGATCAACGGCGTATTTTGTCGGATCGTAGGTGCCCTTTGAAACATCTGTTGCCATCTGGCTTTCTCCCTCTGGTTACTTGTTGTATTTGCCCCGGGTTGTTAATATGTTTACTGGTTGTTTTCGATTTCCGCTTCTCCGGAAACGATAAACATTTTGGCGGAAGTATCTCGTACAAGCTGCCGGTCTTCTGGCGAAATACGGTCGTCGGTTACAAGGGTAGTTTTTTCGTCGAGCCGACCGACCACGGCCAGGCTGTGTTTGCCGAATTTCGAGTTGTCGACCAGCAGCAAGGTTCGCTGGGCCTGCCGCTGGGCCTGGCGGGAAAGCATGGCCGTACCCATGTCGGCGCTGTAGTATTCGCCGCGGGTAACGTCCAGGGCATCGGCGCCCATGATGGCCACGTCGATGCGAAAATCTTGAATGCGGGTCAATGCGACCTCGCCCGTCAGGTCGGGGCTTTGCGGAGCCAGGGCCCCGCCGTAGACGCTCACATTGACGCCCTCACGACCGAAAAGCTCCATGGCCACGCGGAGGTTGTTGGTAAAAATGCAAAGGTCCAGCCCGGCCGGCAAGACGCGAGCCACATGCACGGCCGTGGTGCCGGTGTCGAGATAAATGCGGTCGCCCGACTTCAACATTCCCACAGCAGCGCAAGCAATGGCGTATTTTTGATCGCGATGCTGCTGGTCTTTTTGCGAAAACGGCAGCTCGCGGACAAACGGCGATTGCAAAACACAGCCGCCATGCGTACGGGTCAGCACTCCGGCCTTTTCCAAAGCCGCCAAATCGCGGCGGATGGTCATGGCAGTAACACTCAGCTCGGCCGCAAGTTCCTCGACGTTCAGCCGCCCACGACGGGCCAAAAGTTCAAGAATCGAATCTTGCCGTTGATTTCTAGCTGACATGATAGGGATCCGTAAGGGGCGACACGGTGTCCATGACGAACAATGTCCATAACGAACATTAACAGTGTTCGGTATTACTGTCAATAGGCAGAATGCATGGAAGTAGCTCAAGAAAGGTGGAAAACCTATTGAGCCACCCAATAGTGGTATGCAGTAGCGGAAAACGCAGCCAGAAGTGCTAGCCAAGCAGGGCAGGAACGCTAATAAACACTAATTATCAGTTTTTCAAGTTCCGCTAGATCCAACCCTGTCGCAGTACGAGATCGATAAGCTCTTCGGCAGAGGTATCGTCGTCGCTGTCGGGCGATTGGCCAGAGCTTTGGCTTTCGAACTGGTAGAACCAGGCTGCCTCGACGGTTTCGGGCGGAAGGACGGGACCGATAAACGGCTTTTGGATTGCGTTTGGATCGAATGGGGCCGGATCCAGGAGTCGTAGGTTGCGGAAAATCTCGTTGAAAACCTCGTTGACAACCTTGTCGTCGGAGGATCTTTTACTCGTTGCAACCGGCGTTTCGATGAGGCGCAAGGCCGTCAGCGGTGAGGTTTTATTATCTTGAGCAATTGCCACGTCGGCGGCGTTTACGTACCCGTCGCGGTTGAAATCGCAAGGATCGGTGATAGTGGTCGGGTCTGGCGAATGGTTTCTGGCGGCAATCACGTCGGTTGAATTGACGAGTGCCTGGCCCGCCTGGTCGCCGATTTCTCCTGTGGCGTTGCCCCAATAGAAGACATCGTCGGCAGCCAGGCCCAGCCGCTGGGCGGAGATGGTTACCTGGAGCCACTGGTTGGTAATCGCCCCGTCGGCCCAGCTTACGGAAATACGGTCCGAGCCATTTGTGCCCTGGCCGCGACGAACTGTAATGGATAGAGGTTGGGGCGTTTCGGTCCAGGTGGACGGATCGTCGGTGTTGCCCTGTCGGAAGGTGAAATCTTCGAGGGCTGGCGTGAAGCTGGGATTGAGGTTTTCGACATCTATCATGATGCCATTTATGCCGGAGTCGTAGCTGGTATAGTTTGCGAAGGTGGCTGTATCGCCCGGCAAGAGCGCCGCCTTGTCGGGGGCGATCGCCAGATCGTCGCTGGCGTTAGGTTCCGCGTCGTCGCCGTCCCATTGCGAGTTGTTGTAGAACACATGGCGATCAACCACTTGGGACTGGGAGTTTGTGGTGAACGTTATGGAGTAGTTTCCGCCGGGTGTTCCGTCGCCGGTGGGCGCGCCGTCGATTCCGGGACCGGATTCGCCGTCGAGGTCGTTGCCAACGGTGTCTTCAAAACCGCCGTCTTGCGCTTTAAGGACAAGATTGTAGGTGCCTTCAGGAAGGTAATCGAAAACCGCGCTGAAACTATACGTTTGCGGGTCGTAGTCAACCGCGATCGGGATGTACTCTGTCTGAGAGTTAGTTTCCACGAGGGATATATCACCGGCGGTAGGCGGACTTGCACCTTCGTTGTCGGTGAAGTATAGATCCTCGTCGAATGTGGCTTCGAACTCGAAATAACCCGTCGAAAGCTCGGCGCCGGCGGGGAAAGGCAGCCCATTGAAGGTGGTTGCGGTAATTCGCGGGCCTGTGGTATCGACGATGAAAGTAGCGGAGAAATCCAGGTTCCCCAAGCCTTGTAGGTCGGATACCGCGGCGGCGGCCAACACGACATGATATGTTCCGTCGCCGTGAGTGGTGAAAAGCTGTGGGTCGAGTTGGAAAGAGACCGTATCACCATCGATAACCGTAAGTCCCAATGCAGCAACGCCTTCGACCGTTAAATCGCCCGGCTGAAGCGAGGTGTTCAACAACGCTTCGGAGAAATCGACGGTATAGATCGTTGGGAAGAGAGAGACCTTAGAGCCATTTTGCGGATTGGTATCGATTACCTGGGGCTGAAGACTGCTGGGTACAGAACCGCCCGTGTTTATGCGGACGTAGTAATCGCCCTCGCCGTCTTGGGCCAGAACTCGAAGGCGATACGCCCCGGATTGCGAGGCTTGATGCGAGAGCAAGGCGTTGATGCCGTCGGCGGCGGAATTGTCGTCGAAGACTAGCAGGTTGCCGGCAGGGTCGTATAGCTCAACGGCCGGGTCAAGCGTCGAATTCAGCGGTCTGACGCCGTCGAGCGGCAAGAATGTTTCGATAGCGATGGTATTGCCTGCGTCGGCCCAGAAGCGATACCAATCGTCGTCTTGCGGCTGGGTCTGTGCGGTTCCCACGAAGCCGAGAGCACCGTCGGAGGCGGAGATGTCTTGCGCGTCGATGAATGTGCCGTTGGGTTCGCGTTGGAATTCGGCGTCGCGCGTGACGACCAACGAGTAATCATCCTGGCCTGTGAGCCGCAGGTAGTAGGTTGACGAGGTGGTGGCGGAGAAGCCGTGAATGGCCGCCGTGGCGTTGTCTGTACTAATGCTGGTGGCCAGCAAACTTCCGGCCGAATCGAGCAGTTCGACAGTGAAATTCCCGACGCCGCTAGAGGCCAAGACAATCGAAGCGGTTTGTTGGGCATCGAGAGAGAAACTGTAGAAGTCGTCGCTTTGTTCCGCGGCCAGTGAAGCGAGCACGGCTCCTCGTTGGGCGGACGTGCCTGCTTGGCCGTCTAGTGAGATGAAAGTGTCTTCGAGCGATTCCGCGCCGGACAGGGTGTCGTTAGGGATTTGCGTAAATGATTCTTGCTCGATGCCTGCGTTTACGATAACCTGCAAATCATAGCTGCCCGTGCTTTCGTTCGAGCCGACCAAAATACTGTATGTGCCGTCGACTGTGGCGGTGGCGGATTGCAGGAATATGTCCTGGCCGGCGGTGAGGGCAACACTGCTGCCGATGCTATTACCGTCGGGGTCGGTCATGAGGAGAATTGGAACCAGTGTCTGCGAAGATTCCAGCACAACGGCCAGCGTTTGTCCGGCTTGCAGATCCAGCGTTAGTGTATCCATGTCGCCGAATTGCCATACCGAGCCCTCGATATTCATGACCCTGCTCAAGGATCCCTGGAGCAAGACCTGCTGGGCTGGGCCGGGGATTTCTGCCGTGTCGATTTCGATGGAGAAGTCGACGTAAAAATCTCCACCAGGCACGCCATTGCCCGAGACATTGGGGGCGATGGGGAATGCAAGCGGTTCGCCGTCGAGATCGAATCCCGCCATGTCTTCGAAATGTCCGTCTCCGCTTAGAAGCCTAAGGCTATAATCGTCTTCTCCCAGCACGGGGAACTCGACGCTGAGGGTGAA
>CAZISU010000319.1:0-6699 GCA_964541935.1 uncultured Planctomycetaceae bacterium
CGCAAGGTGCCCGGCCCGTTAAGACGATGGTCATTTCCGGGAATTCTCAAGGGGCCTGCAAGACGACGTATCCGGGCACGCTCAAGCCGTCGATGGCGGCCAAAATGGCCTTTCGGGTGGGTGGGCCTTTGGTCGAGGTCAAGATCAAGCCGGGCGACGCCGTCCGCAAGGGCGACGTGCTGATGCGAATAGACCCGCGCGATTATGAGAATCAGGTCGCGGCAACCAATGCGGCTTTGGAAGCATCTCACGCGGAACTGGCTGCCATGGAGAAAGGAGCCCGCGATGAAGACATTCGGGCCTTGGAGGCAGGCCTGGAGGCGGCCAACGCGCAGAGCAAATACGCCAAACAGCAGCACGAACGGTTTTCACAATTGGTCGAGAAGAACGTGGTCACGCAAGCCCAGTTCGATGCCGTGATCAGCGAACTGGATATCGCCGCTTCGAACGTGCGGTCGGTGGAAGCTCAACTCGCGAAAGCCAGAGCAGGCGCCCGGGCGGAAGACATCCTGGCCAAGAAAGCGGCCATCCAGGGGCTAAACACACAACTAAAGATCGCCAAGGACAAGCTGGCAGACACTTGCCTTCTTGCCCACTTCGACGGGATAATAACATGCCAAAACGTCGAGAATTTCGAGCAGGTATCTCCGGGGCAAGTAGTGCTGGGGATGCAAAACGTTTCCAAACTTGAGGTCGAAGTTAATTTGCCGGCAAAGGAAATCTTGTATCGCAGTTTCGCCACTCCATTTACGGCGGACGTACACTTCGAGGCGGCGCCAGGACGAACGTTCCAGGCTGCTTACAAGGAGATCAACACCGATGCCAACACGGCCACGCGGACCTACGCGGTGACATTCAAAATGCCGGCTCCTAGCGACTTGCACATCCTGCCGGGTATGACGGGCGAGGTTTCCATCGACTCTTTCGCATCGCAAGCAAAGTCGGGTAAGAGTGGCATTTATGTCCCGGCGACGGCCGTTTTTTCCGACAACACTGGGAGAACATATGTCTGGGTCGTGGGCAAAAAAGACCACGCGGCCCAGCGGCGCACGGTCAATACGGGGCGTTTGACGGAAAAGAACTACTATGAAGTTCTCAACGGTCTGCAGGGCAACGATCAGGTAGTGACCGCGGGCGTGAATTTCATTAATGCGGGAATGATATTGAGGGTTGTGAAATAGAGGGCAGAGAACAGAGGACGGGCACGAACCTTATGATGAACCCAGCTGAATTAGTTCTGAAAAGAAAAACGATTGCGATCGTCCTGACAGTCGTGATCGCGGTCTTGGGCATAATGGCCTATTTCCGATTGGGCCGTCTTGAGAATCCCGATTTCGTAATCAAAACCGCCGTTATTATCACCTCTTATCCCGGCGCCTCTCCAGAAGAAGTCGAGGAGGAGGTAACCGATATCCTCGAAGCGGCGATTCAGTCCATGGGCGAGCTCAAAGAACTTCGCTCGGTGTCACAACGAGGATTATCGGTCATATACGCCGAAATGAAGGACAAATTCACGTCGGCCAAATTGCCACAAGTCTGGGATAAGCTGCGCCGCAAGGTGGGCGATATCCAGGGGCAATTGCCGCCCGGCGCCGGGCCGTCGGTAGTCAACGACGATTTCGGCGATGTTTACGGGCTATTCTATGCGATGCACGGCGACGGCTATTCCTTCGAGGAGTTGAAGGAATACGCCAAGGATCTGAAAAAGGAGCTTCTGCTCTGCGAAGACGTGGCAAAAATCGCCTTCTGGGGCGTGCAAACCGAGGTGATCTACGTCGAGATACGGCACGCTAAAATGGCTAACCTGGGCATAGGGCCCGGCCTGATCACCAGCGTGCTGCGGTCGCAAAATCTGGTTCGACAATCCGGGACGGTCGATGTCGACGACGACTACATTCGCATCACACCCACGGGCGATTTCACCACCGAGGAAGAGATCGCGAACATACTGATTACCGATCCCACCAGCGGCGCTTCGTTTCGTCTGCGCGACGTGGCCGACGTGCGGCGCGGATATCACGATCCGCCGCGTCAGATTATGCGTTTTAACGGCCGTCCATGCATCGGCATGGGAATATCGACCGTTGTCGGCGGCAACGCCGTCACGATGTCCACAGCCGTCAAAAAACGTATCGAAGAGTTGCAGCCGCTTCGGCCTTCCGGTATCAACGTCGATATCATCTACGACCAGGGCGGATTGGTTGATAAGTCCGTCAACGGTTTCGTTTTGAATCTTGTCGAGTCGGTGATTATCGTTATCGTATTGCTCGTGATCTTTATGGGCTGGCGCTGCGGCGTTATGATTGGAGCGGTTCTGTTGCAAACCATTTTGGCCACGTTCCTCTATATGTGGCTGTTCGACATCTGTTTGCAAATAATCTCGTTGGGTGCCTTGATTTTGGCCTTGGGGATGCTGGTCGACAATGCAATTGTCGTAACCGAAGGTATTTTGATAAATATTCAAAAAGGCATGAACCGCACGGAGGCCGCAGTCCACGTCGTATCTCAGGCACAATGGCCGCTGTTTGGGGCGACAGCCGTCGCTATGTTGGCGTTCGCCGCCATCGGTTTTGCGCCGGGTAACGTGGGCGAGTTTTGCCGCTCGCTATTCTGGGTGCTGGCCGCCTCGCTGCTTCTAAGCTGGATTTTCGCCATCACGATAACCCCCTTGTTGTGCATCTGGTTCTTGCCCAACCCCAAAAAGTCATCGAGCGATCCATACGATCGCCTGTTCTTTCGCATCTATCGCCGTTTTTTACACCTGACTATCGTTCGGTGGCCCATCACGTTGGGTGTGATCATGGCTTCGGTTGTCGCGGCGGGTATTGCCTTTCAGTTTATACCCACTTTCTTCTTCTCCGATTCCACATCACCCATGTTCTTCGTCGACTTTTACCGGCCCGAGGGAACCCACATTGAAAAAACGTCTGCGGATCTGAAAAGCGTTGAAGAATACGTGAAGAAGCTCGACGACGTCGAGAACGTCTCGACCTTCGTGGGGCACTCCACGCTTCGCTATGTTTTGTCTTATGGCGTCAAGGATCCCAACAGCAGCTTCGGCCAACTCATTGTGGAGGCCAAAGACTACCGCAATATCGAGAAGCTCAAAACGGAAATCGAAAATTTTATCCGCCAGCAATGTCCGGATGCCGAGTACCGCGTTTCGGTAACCCAGAACGGACCTTCAATCCCATATGGCGTGGAAGCGCGCTTCCGCGGCCCGGATCGCAAAGTGCTTCGGGAGCTTGCCCGGCAAGCCCGCGAAATCATGGAAAAACACCCGATTTCGGTGGTGCGAACCAATTGGCGCAATCAGGTACCCGTGTTCCGGCCGGTTATTGCGGAAGCCGCGTCGCGGCGAACGGGGATCGGCCGCCAAGACATCAGCCGCGCCCTGCAAAGCACCTTCGGCGGAATACCTGCGGGCGTTTATCGTGAAGGCGAAGACCTGATCCCGATTATCGTGCGTTCTCCGGCCGACCAGCACGACACGTTTTCCGATGCGCGGGCCATTCAACTCTGGAGCCCCATCCTGAGCAAGTCCATCCCGTTGGAACACGTCATATCCGACTGGTCGAACACCGAGTGGGAAGATCCCATAATTCAGCGGCGGTATCGCATGCGCGAAATCACGGCCCAGTGTCATCCCGAGTCGGGCCTGATCTCGATTCTCTTCAACAAGGTCCGGCCCGAAATCGAAGCCATGGAACTTCCACCGGGCTATGCGCTCGAGTGGGGCGGCGAGTATGACATGGCAAACGAGGGTAAGGAGCCGCTTGCGAAAATGTTTCCGCTGTGCCTGTTCGGCATGTTCATCATTCTAATCTGCCTGTTCAACGGCATCCGACAGCCAATTATCATCTTCCTCTGCCTGCCGCTGATAATTGTGGGCGTCGCATTCGGCCTGCTGATCTTGGGCATGCCGTTCGGGTTCATGGCCATTCTCGGCTACCTGGGATTGACCGGCATGTTGATCAAAAACGCCATCGTCTTAATCGACGAGATCGAAACAAACAATAAGAACGGGGTCGAGCCGTACAATGCAGTGCTGGATGCGGCTGTGAGTCGCCTGCGGCCGGTGGTAATGGCCTCGGGTACCACGGTGCTGGGCATGACGCCCTTGCTTTGGGATCCATTCTACAAAACAATGGCCGCGACCGTGGCCAGCGGGCTGATCGGCTCCACGGTCCTCACGCTCGTCGTGGTCCCGCTCTTTTACAAGCTGTTCTACCGTATCAAGCCGCACAAATGATAGCGATGTTATTTCGGCATCGGACGGTTCATGGCCCAGTAGATACCGTTGGTTAACATCTTGCGGAACTGCGGCAGGTAGAAGTCGGTGCCGAATCCCAGCGACGTGTAGAAGACGCGGCTACCGTTATAGTCGCGGGTCCAGGTGACGGGCTCGACTTTACCTTCGGTCGTGGCAGTCATCAGCACGGTGGCTTTCTTGTCGACTATGGGCGCGACCAGATAGATGCAGCCCTTGCTGTGCCACTTGTCCGGCGTGACGCCTTTGAGGATGGCATGACCGGCCGCCGCGGCCACGTGCGCTACGTCGCCGCCAAACTCCGACGAGCCGTAGCCGCGGTTCTTGCAGCCCAGCACCTCGGGCACAAACTCCCACCACTTCTCGTAGCCTTTGGCCGGATCGCCGTGGACCGAAAAGGCGTGGTTGGCCGTGCGGATTCCCACCAGCGGCTTGCCGGCCTTGAGGTGGCCGCGGATCAAGGCGTACTGTTCGGGCGTAATCGCCACGCGACGGAAGAAGACGACCACCAGATCGGCGTCCTTGATCGTCTCCAGCCCTGGGAAGCTGAAGGCCTTGGGGCCGCCCTGCCCGGTGATGACCTGACACTTGCAACCGTATTTGTCGCTTAGCATCTTGGCAAAGACGGGGATCGTTCGCGTGGCTTCGTAGTTGTTGGGGTCTTCGCTGACGAGGAAAACGATTTTGGGTGGGGCTTGCGGCTCGGCGGCTAGGGCTGTTGGGGATGCCAGGCCGGCAACAAGGGCCGCAAGCAGTAAGAGGGTTGTAAGGAAGGCTTTCATATCGGTCGCTCCGTGAGTGCGTAACGCAGTGAATAAATAATTCGCATGCGCCGGGTAGATATATATGATATCAAACCAGAGCGGGATGAGCAAATAGAGGAAGGGGTGTATATTTGTTTAGCAATATAGTAGCCGGGTGTCGGGTGCCATGCCCACGCTTGTCGTGGGCATGTGGGTTGCTGCGCCTGGCCGTCTTGAGCATGGCCACGCAAGCGTGGACCATGGCACCCGGCCAACGTTCCTCAAGCACGCCGCAACTACCAGAAAAGCCCCGCTTGGTGCGTCGCGGACGCGCCCTACGAGTTTTTCCGCTTCCAGCTCATGCGATAGCCGGCCATGCGACATACCAGGAGCGTTGCGACGATTACAGGGATTTGCAGCCCAACAAACACTCCCATTGAGGGATGGATGAGAACCGGTAATATACGCTCAAATACGAAGGCGAGTAATACAAGGCTCAAAAGTAAAGCAACGAGTCCTTGCCGGAGATGGGCGATTGATGCCAGCGATAAACAGCATATTAAGACGACAACGGTTGAGCCGATCGTGATTGCTGGAAGTTTCGATAAATTACTGCCGTTCCAATCGTGACAATGCCGAAACGTCAGGCTCAGCAAACCCAGGCAGATCGCCAGGCTGGTTGTCCAGGCGAAAAGGTGCCCGAGGGAGAATTGCCAGGGTCGGTCGTCTTCGATATAGGTGTGATCGGCATCGGTTATGTGCAACCGAAGCTTAGAAAAACGAGCCACAGCAAGAACCGCAACCAAGGTTGCAGCCGTCGGAAGCAATAAACCGACCCAATATGGATCGTCGCCGGTTACCGAGGCCTCGATCCAACTCCACCCTACCACGGCAGCCACCAGAGCGACCAGCCGCCAAGGCGCCGCACGGCGTCCCAGGGCTGTCCAGATTGCCAGGAGATTTACCTGGCTGGCGGCAACGACCGCAAGAAACAGACGCTGCCCGTGTTCGGGAATATCGCCCAGCGACCACACCACCAGTCCGATCAGGACGTGGGCGACGATCAGCAGCGGGATTAGTAGGTGGCGCGATTGCATATGACAATTATAACACGCGAGTTAGAGTTCGTCCGAGTCCGATGGGGAAAGCTTTTCGCGATTTGTGAACTTAATAAAAACTCTTTTCAGATAGTCTCACGCAAAGGCACAAAGACGCAAAGTATTAAGTTGCATGGGTTGATTGTTTCTGGGGGCGGCGTTTCCGTTGAAAAGCAAGTCGGAAACCGGCGATGCGGATTGCGAGGAAGGAGAGGGTGAAAAATATTGCCATACCGCCGAACACAAAGGCGTTCTCAATTATTCCACCTGGACCATGCCACGGGGCAAGGCAGATTATTCCAACCAATACCACAAGTAATCCGACAAAACGGGCAGAGGGCCATTTCGAGCCTAGAGCAAGCCAAAGTGATAAATAGGCGGTTAAGGTTATAGCTATAAAAATGAGGCAACCCTCGGATATGAAACTAAAAAGTTGATAAGATTGTTCACCACTTAATGACCATCGAGAGAGGCCGAAGCAGATTGCCAGGCTCGTTGTCCATGCGAAGAGGCTGGCGAGAGAATACTGGCCGGGGAGTTTTTGGGGTTCAGCCGGATCTGTAGGAATTATGCTTGGCGGGCCAATTAT
>CAZISU010000320.1:0-6693 GCA_964541935.1 uncultured Planctomycetaceae bacterium
AGATTCGGGAGCAATGGTGGTGGTGATAAGTTCGATGAGGCTGGCGAAATCGGCTTGCGAGCCACCGCCCAGACCGCCGGGACCGAATCCCGTTGGCATGGTTCCGCCGCCGGCCATTCCACCGCCCCCAGGCATTACGCCGGATTGAGCCAACACGTTTTTAGGCATGACGGCTCCTTGCTGTTCGGAGGAGGTGAATACGCCCAGCGGAGGCGTTGCTCCGCCGAATGTTCCGCTGCCGCCGAATCCGACGCGGCTGATGCCTTCGTTATAAGCACCCGACATGCCCATGCGTGTGTTGGGCACGAAATTGGGGATGGGAATCACCAGGTCGGCCACGTTATAACTCATGGTGTGCAACGTGCCGGCACGATACTGCTCGCTGGTAATCTTCAAAACCTCGTCTTTGATGACGTAGTCGAGGTGTAGCGGTTGCAGGATAAGGTGCAGGGCACTTCGCAGGGAAATGTCGCGTTGCAGATTGATTGTTACTGGCGAATCGGTCGAAATACCCTCTTCTTGTAGACCTTGCGGGTCGAGGTAGAGGTTGACCTGGGCCAACTGGGCCAGTGTTTCCAGCACTAGGCTCAAGGGTGTGCCGTCGAATCGGACGGAGACGGGAGTTTTAAGCTTCTGCTCGATCTCGACTTCGCGTTCGCTTCGGGCAGGGCGATATTTTTCAACTAGACGTGCACGCCGGTTGGAAAGTTCAGACCATCCTGCGGGTATGCGATAAGGCAGTCGGTCGTCGAAGGGTATGGAAGACTCGTCAACCGCTCCAAGTTGGTCGAGGAACCCGGCTTCCTTGGCGGCGATTAGCGACTGATTGTTTTGGAAGCGGCGGATAAACTTAGCGTTTAGCAAGAGTTGGTTGGCGGTTACGTTGCCGGGAGCCAGTTCGACCGCCCGTTTGGCGATAATCTCGGCTTCGGCGTAACACTGCTCTTCCATTTTCTGGTTGAATTGCTCGACCAGTTCGGCCAGTTTGTCCTGCACGAAGAGTTCGTGCTTTTGGTCGCGGTCGATCGTCGCCAGCACCGCATTGTTACGGTCGGTGAGTTCGATACGGGCGCGATTATCGTTGAGAAATTGTTTCATCTCGGCCACGCCACGATCGACGCGAGCGATGAGAGCCTTACGAGCGGCCGGTTCGAGGCCGGCTTTTTCAACTTTTGCACGCGTTTCTTCGAGAACCTTCAAGGCGCCCATCGGATCGTTTTCGCGTAACCCGGCGGCGTGCGTTTCTTGACGCACAATGTCGTCGAGCACCTGTCGAGCCAAGAGTTGCTGTGTGCTAGTGGTCTCTTGAGCCAGCGTTTGGGCCGGCGGCGTGGGAATTGTAGTGGTGTTTGGTTGCGAATAAAGTTGCAAGTGATCCTGCAGCCGCTGAGCGGTGAGCGGATCGAGTTGGTTCTTGTAAACCGAGGCTTTTTGGAAGAAGTCGATGGCCTTCTTGGCATCGCGAGCGCGAAGGGCCGCTTCGCCTTGCAGGAAGAGCTTCATGCCCAAGCTTTGGGCTGGAGCCTTGGGAGCAAGCGTCTGCGGATTTGCCGAGCCTGGGTTCGCGGCCGGGGCCGGACGTGGCGGCGCCGGAGTGGGACCGTTCTGGGCCAGCATGGGACGATAGGCCGCCGGTACGTTGCGGGTCTGATCGCTGGCCGGATTGTAATATGCGCGGGCAGCTTGATGTCCCGCGGGAACCGCTCCGGTGGCCGGGGCAACTAAGTTTGCGCTAGCTTGCACGACACCGGAAGCTGCCGATTTGCGTGCTCGTTGGATGTCTAGGAGTACGAGTCCAGGTCGATCTTCGCTGGGGGCGAACATGGCCTCGGGGATTCTAAGATTCACGGCCGCCTTGGCCAGTGCTTCTGCCTGTTGGATATTGCCTGTCGCCAGTGTGGCGCGGGCAGCCCGCAAGAGACGCGTCATTTCCTGTCGTGCTGCGGGCGATGCGGGCGACATGTTGGAAGCATTATTGACTCTCGGTGTGACGGCAAGAAGTTTTTGGGACGCAGGTGCCACTTGCGACGAGCGAGCTTGCTGTCGGGCTTTGGCAATCTGATTCAGCAAGAGCTTCGGGTTGGTCTCCACCGGGCTGAAACTCACGCGTTGAGCGGCAGCTTGATTGGCGAGTCGTTCGGCTTCGTCGAAATCTTTCCATTTAAGCAAAGCTCCGGCCTGTTCCATCATCAAACGTGCCGTGGATTGGCGGAAGGCCTGGCTGCCCTTGCGTGCCGGCCTCTGGGCTTCCAGATCGGCGTATTTCTTAATGGCGGTCTCGACCAGGAAGGGCGTATCGTCGCTGGGCCCATAGCTGATGCGATAAGCCTTGGCCTGTTCGGTGAGCTTGGTCGCTCGTTTAACATCTCCAAGAGCCAGTGCACGGCGAGCAGCCAGAATCAGGTTATCGCTCTTACCGCGATCCACGCCGATGACGTTTGTCGTGGCGGGAGTTTTTGTCATGGCGGCTTGAGGTGCTGTCGAGCCAGCCTGTGGGTAGCGAGCCTTTGCAAAATCCGCTGTGGCGAAACCGGCCGTTTGAGTGGGCTTGGCTGCCGGCGAAGAGGCCGAATGGCTAATCGGGGGAAGTGGAGTTACCCTCTGAGCGGTAGGCTGAGTGGGTTTGGCGGCTGCAGCTTTGAATGGATCGGCGGCCGCAGTCTTCGCCTGCTTCTTTCCGAAAGGAAGCGTGGGGAAGAACCGCGTGGGGCTCAATGCCTTGCCGGATGCGGCCGCTTGCTTCCGTTTCAGGTCACGCCGCAGTTTGGCCGGGGTGTCGGCCAGCGGGTTGAGTGGATTGTAGCGGGCACCCAGAGTTTCAGCCTGGCTGGCCAACTTGTCGGCCGCATCCAGATTGTCTTCCGACATTGCCAGCCGGGCACGACGAAGTAACTCGTCTGACCGCTGGCGTTTTTCCGCATCGGAAAGTTTCTTAGCCGGTGTGGCTTGCGCGGTGGCGACTGGACCGAGGACTGCCTCGGTGGCAAAAGACAACGGTCCGGCGCTTGCGGATGTTACTTGCAAACACCCTAGCAAAGCGATCAGGCCGATTAAGGTTCGAGCGGTCGTTTTCAAAACGATTCTCCTCTTCGTTCGAGACTCGCAGGTTTCCCGCGGCGATTGGTAATCCTCCGACTGTCTTCGGATGCATCGATGGTGTCCAACGCACAACTCGGTCCCAAATCAATTCTCTTCCGCTTGGGGCCGATTGCTCACGTGACGCCGACTCATCCGTCGCCAGCCAAGTGCCAATCGCATTTGGTTTTTTTGAATGTATTTTCAGTAGTTAGGTAGAAGAGAGCGGGATAAATACCGTCATGAACCAGACCGGTCAAGGTCACTTCCGCCGAAAAACCACAAACGCCGTTTATTTTTACGAAAAGCCCTTCGAAAGAGGGTGGTCTAACAGTGTTATTTGCGGCCGCCGGCAAACAACTGGGTAAAAGGCGAAAAATAAGAAGGCATCCGCCAGCGTGGATAGAATGCAGAATAGACAGAGACATTATATTGCAAGAAAACGCAAAACGGCCGCACCGAAAAAACGGCGCGGCCGCTGTGAAATGTTAGCAAAAAACGCTACCGCAGGCCTCGCAACCCGTTAAAAAAGTCAGAAGCCGATAACTTTGTTAGCCGAGCCGCTTGCGGCCGTGGGATATGCCCTCATTTGCGGCCTCTCTGACGCGAGCAAACTCGGCGGCTAACTGGATATTTTCCTTTTCAACAGGCTACTAGGGGCCTCCAGGGCCGCCCATCATCCCTTCGCCCATCATCTCGCCGCCCATGCCGGGGCCACCCATGCCGGGGCCACCCATGCCGGGGCCGCCCATGCCGGGTCCACCCATGCCGCCACGTCGGCCTCCCATCCTGAACTCGCGTTTGGGTGGGTATTTTTGTTTGAGGTACTGCTCGAAATCATCGACGTCGTTTCGAACGACCAGATTGCCGTCGGGATCCAGTAAAAGCATCTCGCCCGGCGCGTCGAGATCGCGGTTTTTGCCGACCAATCGCTGCCCGCCGCGAAGGTCTAGGACCAGACATTGGGTTTTGAAGTCGACTCTTTCGGGTAGATTATTTTTCATTCCCCAGGCACCAGCACCGCGTCCGGCTCCGAGTCGGCCAGCATCGTCGCCAGCTTTTTTAGCTTTTTTCGTCCTTGGTTTTTTTTGTTTTTTCGCGGGCCTTCTTCCGCCCATGCCACCTTCCATCATGCCTTCACCCATGCCTGGACCTCCCATGCCGGGACCGCCCATACCGGGACCGCCCATCATACCCCCTCCGGCACCTGGCGCGGGCTGCGGATCCCTGACCTTGTGGTCGAGGAAGTTTGCCAACATGCCGCGGCGGATGTCTTCGAAATCGTCGGAAACTTCCATGCCGTTTTGCATGTCCCAGTGAACGGCCATAATTTTGGCCTTGGGTTCGGTGTCGAATTTCCGCGAGGCAATAACTTCGGCCAGTAGCAACTGATCGTCACGCGGAACGGCCACAACTTCAGACGGTTCGCTCCAGTCCGACTTGATATACCTTTTCCACTCCTTCTTCCTCGGCTCGCGATTTTTGTCGGCCGCGATGATTTCTTGCAATTCGTCGATTAAGAAGCGTGGTTCGACGTTGTAGTTGGGGTTATTGAAACCAATACACACGCGATAGCGATATTGCTTGCCGGGCTCGACGTTCAGATCTATAAAGCGGAACAGCAGATAGGGTGAAAGCTCTTTACCGCTCATGCCGAATTGGCCCATGCGGCCACGTGCGCCACGAGCACCTCGAGCGCCACCCCGACCCGCCATGCCCGGTGCCATGCCGCCTTCCATACCCATACCCATGCCCGGTCCTCCCATGCCACCGCGGGCTCCTCCCCGTCCCCGTCCGCGTTGGAGTTCGAAGCCTGGATCGTCAGGGTCGATAGGTTCTTCCTCTTTTTGCTCGGGATCTTGCAAGTCGGTCGCGGTTTCGTCACCGTAACCCAATAACGGAATCTCGGGCGGATGGGCAACCGCTTCGTCCCAATCGCGGTCGGTAAGCGTAGGCAGCGGGAAGGTCAGTCGCTGATCGATGAAGTTAGTTGCGAGTAAGTTGTTATTGGCCCCAAATCCGCTTGCTGAAATTCCGCCGCACTTGTCCATTTCCACGCGCAGGCTTCTGTACGGTTGCTCCCATTGCGAATTTTCTTCACTCTCGGCATCCGTGATCTCGGCCCGCTCGACCCAGAAGGCATAGTACACGGGCGCCTGGTCGGTTTGCGAATTCTTCCAGCCCGCGTCCTTGAAGCACTCTTTGTAGGCCTCGATTTGTTTTTTCAGATTGACCAAGCCGGTTAGCATCACCCAGCGTTTGCCCATCGGCTCGGGGTCTTCGTCGAGATTCGCTTTTTTGCGACCGCCCATGCCCGGCATACCGCCCATTCCGGGTCCGCCCATGCCGCCGCCTGTTCTTGCACTAAAGCAGCCCACGGCTGGCGTGCCGCGCAAGGCCTCAACGGTGTAGAGCGAGGGTACTCCGCGTTTACTGCGTGGCTCGAAGATCGGCGAGTTGAAGGGGTTCGGCATGGAGAAAGGGGTAACCGTGAGTTTGCCGCTGATTTGTTCGATTTGATCTTTCACGGATACTTCATTTTCGGGAGGCGGTGGCGGTACGGTTCTCTCGATGGTTTTTCTGGCGTCGTCTGCTGCTTTGACAAGATCCTGCGGGGTTTTTTCGTACCGCTCGCGGGCAAATGATTTGTATACGAAGAACAGAAAACAGAGCACCACGCAGGCGAATACGACATGCTCTCCGTAATGGGTGAGCACCCCCAGTGCGGCTTTTTTGTCGAACTTCATTTTCATTTTCATTGCTTCGCCTCCAGTTTTCCACCAGTTTTTATCTTGGCAGAATTGACTTGCCTTTGGCCAGTTGTATTAAAACGCCCGCATGATAAAAGAGCCTGCGGTCAGGCAATCGTGCTTGCGCGAGTTTGTTCTTTAGTTTCCCGGCGGTGCCGCTGCAGGTGCCGCTACCGGTGGTGTTGCTACGGGTTGTGCTGCTGCGGGCGGAACTGCCGGTGTCGCTGCGGCTCCAGGCGGTAACGCCGGTGCTGCTGCGGGTGGGGTTGTTCCGGGTAGAGTTGCCGGCGCTGCTGCCGGTGGGGTTACTGTTGCGGGAACACCCGGTACGCCAGCGGCAGGGGTTCCGGGAACGCCCGGTACTGCCATGTTTTCGTCTTGTGCGGTACCGGTACCGACTTTTGCGAGATCGGGTGGGTTATAGATGTAAATAATGCCTACGATTTCAACGGGCACTTCTTGCAGGTTGACTTCTTCAGCCTGATTGCCGCCACCCATCATGCCTCCCATGCCAGCCCCTCTTCCGCCGCCCGGCATGCCGCCACCCATACCACCATCCATCATTCCGCCTTCCATGCCCATGCCAGCCCCTCTTCCGGGTCCACCCATTCCAGGCCCACCCATTCCAGGCCCGCCCATGCCGGGTCCACCCATGCCGCCTTCCATACCCATACCCATACCCATACCCATTCCGCCACCCGCGCTGGCGCTCAGGCCTCCTTGGGGGTTGATACGAATTCGTTGCACTTCGACAGGCATGGTCGAATTGGCACACTCAACCAAAAGTTTTGGAATCTTGCGCTGGTCCATCAAGAGGCTCATGCGAATGGGCATCATTTTGAATTCGGCGTAAGGGTGTTCCGCGGTT
>CAZISU010000321.1:0-5761 GCA_964541935.1 uncultured Planctomycetaceae bacterium
CGCTACCCGAACCTGAAGTCAGTTCGAAAAGTGTTACCTTGATTTGAACCAGGCCAGAATAGTTCGAAAACCGTCTTGTACGGGGAGGTCAAATGGTCTTCCGCTGTGTCAACTCACTGCACTTTCGTTCACGGTCAATTTTGACGGGCCCATTCACCACGCCGTGAAGTAAATGATTCCGCAAGCCACCTCGGCCCGCATTCGCTCGACCTAGCGAACTGCGTCTTCCTCTTCAGAGACCGCTCGGTCCGGGCAAACGACTTCCGCACCCAGCTCGCGAATCTTCTCGACTAAATTCAGAGAATCAAGGATTTGTCGCTCCAAGTTCGAATCGATCCTGGGATCCATGACCGGCAGTAACCCCACGATTGGCGTCTCGCTTGCTTTCTTACTCATTACTGGTCTTCCTTTTTCGGTTTGACACTGCCCGCAGTTTTTTGCACGGCAGTAAGTCTTTCAGAGATCTTTCGCCACGCATTCATGGAACGTTTCAAGTTATCGCGAGCATCACCCTTGATGCCGTGGCACTGAAGTCCTATCGGGCCGGTGTAGCCCGCGTCGATGAACGGCTTCAGGAACTCGCAAACATCGTAGGCGCCGCGATCCAAGGTCTCCATCGAACCTTCGGGCGAGGTGCCGTTGATGGTCACCAGGAACAGGCAGGGGAGGGCTTGCTCCACCAACGGCTTCAAATCCCGTTTCTTGTCAGTCCTAAGCCAATGATACAGATTGAAGCAAATCCCAAGGTTCTCCCGATCGGCCTTCTTCGCAATCCGCACTGCATCTTCGATCCGTTCGCTCCAGTTGCCGACATGGGGATAAATGGCCACACGCACGCCGTACTTCGCGGCATAGTCGGCCAGTTCCCGGCAGACTTCCACGGCACGGTCATCGCCCCGCGGAGAAGACCGCGGGTATTTTTTGCTGTGCAAACCGATGATCATCAGCGTGCCGTGCCCCTTCAATCGTCGGATCCCGTCCTTCAGTCCTGGGTTGTATTGTGTGCCTGGATCAACCGAAATGCCGTAGCCCGGCAAGGCGGCAGTGAATATCTTGAGTTGCCTTCGCCCCATGGCGCTAAGGGCTTTTTCCAGCCCGTCGAGTGGACGCAGATAGCCCATCCCATCATAGCCCAACTGCTCGATCAGTTCAGCCTGGGCCTCGCGAGAAGAGGAAAACGTGGGGTCGTACCACTCCCAGTTCAATGGGAAGAAGGAATTGGACAGGTTCTTCTGCGTCGCAGGGCCGTCCGCTTGCGCCGGCAAGCCTTTCAAGCACACACACGAACAACCAACCGACATCAAAACGGCAGCAAATACTCTTTCGTAATTCTTCATCTTTCAGTAGTGTCCCAACGTTATAACATCGAATTTGGAGTTTTACGAAATGGTATTATTTGTTACATGGTTAGGCGGCCTTGCGCGAAATGACCATTACTCATGCCGCTTCAGCCAGATGTTGCGTAACTGGAGCTTCATCGGGCCGCCCTGGTGCAGTTGGAATGCTAGGAGCCCCTTGCTCCGTCGCTTCGACTTGTCTTCGTCGGATACTTCCACGATCACCCGGCCATTGATCTTGTGGGTGAAGTGGTAACCTTTGGCGATGATGTGATAGCGATTCCAGCCTTCGAGCTTCAGGCAGGACTGGATCTCCTTTGGATCGCCGACTTGGCCGAGGACGACCGTTTTTTGGCCGTCCTCGACGAGTGTTTTCTGGCCGGGATGTGCCAAGAAACCTCGGCCTCGCTCTTCATAAAGCGAGCCGCACCAGCCGCGGTCGAGGACCGAATCGATATCCGCCTGATAACCGCTGATTATCCACCGGCCGAGTTTTTCGGGATCCTCGAAACTGCGGTACTGGATGCCGGAATTTCCACCTTCGATGCGATATTCCAACTTTAGCTCGAAGTCGTCGACCGTGCCTCCTCTCCAAATCAAAAAGGTGTTGCTCTTCAGGGGATTGTCTTTGCTCGTCCGTCCGGTGACGGTGCCGTCCTCGACCAGCCAAAATCCGGGGTCGCCGTCCCAGCCGTTGAGGGTTATGCCGTCGAAGATCGGCGTGAAACCCTCTTCCGCATCACGCGGATACGCTACCGCTGGAAGCAAAGCGACCCAGGCCAGCAAAACGCTTGCGAAACGGCAGTATCTTTTCCAAGATCGCGGCCGGCATTTACAGTTCATAATGTTCTCCTAATTATCGCATATCAGCAGGCGTGAAAGCCTCAGACATCGAGCTTCCACGGAGCCCGATATTTCTTCGTAACTAGGGCATTGGCTTCGTCGTCACCGACGATTTGCTCGCGTTCGGCGTCCCAGTGAACCTTGCGACCAACACGCCAGGCAACATTCATCAAATGTCCGGGGATGGACGCGTAGTGGCCCGTTTCTGCGTTGGTTTCAGGTTGGGTTCGGTTGCGAAGGCTGGTGAGAAACACCTCTTGGTGAGGAATGTCATACTGCCTGCCGCGTTTGGCATCGAACGTTTCCGCCTTGAGCTCTTTACGCGTACGCCGGATCTCGGGAGTCAGCGTATATCCGCCCCGATGAACCAACAGCGTGGCATCGGTCCCATAAAAGCACTTGCCATTGCATTCTGGATGGCGACTGTGTTGATTTCCAGCGCGTGCCGTATACTGCAACACGAATCCCTTGTCGGCTGCGGGACATGGGCCGTACTCGAGTGTTCCTGAGAAAGTGTCGGGCCACTCTCGATTGTCTTTGTCGAAACAGAAATGCCCGCCGGCCGCCAACGCCGCGGTCGGAGTGTGTGTGCCCATCGCCCAGTTGACAATGTCGTAGTGATGCACCGCCCAGTCGGTTGCCCATGCGCCCCCATAGTCGAAGAACCAATAGTGATGGACATAGCGGTTTCGATTGTAAGGCACCTTGGGCGAGGGGCCGAGCCAGAAGTCCCAGTCGAGTTCATCGGGCGAATTGGAGTCGGCAGGCGCGCCGATGCCTGGGTTGTAGTTCACGTAGTCCCAGACCTTCACCTCCGAAACCCGGCCCAGACGTCCGGATTGAACAATCTCGGCCGCTTTGCGATAGTGCTCGGAGCTGTGCTGCTGTGTACCGATCTGTACGATACGTTTGTATTTTTTGGCGGCCTCGACCATGGCGCGACCTTCGCCGATCGAAGTGGCCAACGGTTTTTCGACATAGACGTCCTTGCTGGCCTGACAGGCCTGAATGGTCGGCAGCGCCTTCCATTGACCGTTGGCAGCAACGACCACCGCGTCGATGTCTTTGTTTTCCAGCATCTTGCGATAGTCATGGTAGGCAAGAACCTTCTGGCCGCCTGCCTTTTTCCGTGCCGCGGCCATGCGTCCGGAGTTGAGGTCACAAACGGCCGCGAACCGTACGCCGGGCAAGGAGAGAAAATTGCCCAACAATTGCCCGCCACGCGTGCCACAGCCGATCATGCCCAGGTTGATCGTTTCATTGGGCCCAGGTTTCGAATTCGCATCGGCCGCGTAGGACCGAGCGCCAGCCCAACCGGCCGCCGCCGTGGCGGCGGTTGTGCCCAAAAACATTCTTCGATTTGTCTTTTTGTTCATCTGAGAAACTTTCTAGGCACATGCCTTCTTAAGCAAGCTGTTCAGAAATTCAACGCTTGCGATAATATTTTCGTCCGACCCATGGCATTCAATCGATCCCACGCCGTCCCAATCCGTCTCGTCAAGGTAGTGGATACACTTCTTGATGTTCTCGGCATTGACTCCGCCACCGATAGGAACATGGCTACAACCTATGCCGCTGTCTTCCCCTCGCGCCGCTGCGGCCAGCTCCGGGCTGACATCTTTAATGTGCAGGTGGCGGAGGTATTTGCGAAACCGCTTCAGGTACTCAAAAGGATCGTTGCCGGAAATGAACGAGTTGCCAGTGTCCATGTTGAGTTGCAGAAATTCCGACTCGAAGTGCGTGAAGAGTCTTTCCATGAAGTCGCCGTCGTTGGTGAACGGTCCGTGTGGCTCGATGGTGATGATAATCCCATAGTCCTCAGCCCAGGATAGACACTGCCGGAAGTTCTGGCAGGTGATCTGGAATATCTCTTCGGCCGTGTAGCCTTCCGGCCGAACCGCGCCGTCGGTCACATCAACCATGGGACAACCGAGATCCGCGGCAAACCTTATTGCCTGCTGGAGATACCGGACGCCGTGAGTGGCTCCTTCGGGTGCCATCATGGGATACGAGGCGTCGATCTGCGAAACTTCCAGACCCAGCTCGTCCAGGTATCGCTTGATCGCGAGCGGATTCGACTCCATTGAGACCGATGGCAAGTAGCCCATGGCCTGAATGAAGTGCTGCCCGTTGATCACGCTAAACTCGATATGCTTGATTTTCAACTCGGCTGCCTTTTCCGCGGCCACCTCAAAGCTGCCGCCGAGCGTGCGCCAGTTGTCTGTATGTAGTCCTAGTTCGATCATTTTGTTCGCCTCCATTGTTCGCATTATTGCGAAATTCGGATTATAGGGATAAAGTTTTTGTTCACCTAAAAACCTTCCAGTAATTCAACGCAAGCCTCCGTTTTAATGGGGCGCCTCGAACGGAGCTCGCGGACAACCGTTCAAGGCACGCACCAAAACTTTTCTCGCTAGAACTCAGTTCGCACGCCTTGTTCACGCTGGTCGTGGCACTCGAGTATAAGTCATCCGTGTCGTGACATCAGTGCGATTTGAGCACGAAATCAATTGTATTTGCTTCCGCCGTTACCTCTGCGGTTAGGGTGGTTTGACGGTTGTAGCGTGGCGGCAAACGCTCTGCGGAGGAGTCCTCGTTGGCCGTCCTAATGATCACCTTGTGCGGTCCCACTACGGCGCCCATAACGTCGCGAATGTATTTCAGCTCGTATCTTCCGTTTTCGTCGGTTCGGGCAGACGATTGCCTGCCCTCCTCCGGTCGGAAGAGGACCATCGCGCCAGCCAGCGGCTTAGAGTCTAATGTCACTGTGCCGCTGACCGGGCCGATATCCGGCATATCGCCCTTGCCGCAGCCCACTACAAAGAGCGGGACCAACGCGACGAGTAGCATCGTGGCCAACAGGTGGGAACAATTACGTCTCATGGATTTTTAACCTCTTTTTGAAGTGTTTTGCGAAGCTCAAGTTTCGCGGGATTGATAATCACATGTTTGATTCGCACACGTCTCCACGTATAGATGATGTGTACGAGTCCGTCAGGGGTCTGGATGACGGCTGGGTAACTATACTTGCCTGCTTTCTCGAAGGAATCTCCTCTCGGCTGATTTTCGAGCACCAAAGCCTCTTTCCATTGCAGGCCGTCTTCGGAGATAGCCACGTTGAGTGGCGTGCGTGGGCCGGCACGACCGTCCGGTGCATTGGTCGTGGGATTGTAAACCAGCAGATGACGCCCGTCGGCCAATGTCACCGCGTCGAATCCCGAGTTGGGATTCGGCAACATGGTGGCCGACAGGTTGCTCCAGGTGCGTCCGTCATCGGCAGACCAACTCTGGACGATTTTATTCTTTTTGCTGCGACAAAGGGTTTGTAACCGCCCGTCCGAATGCGTCAAAATCGTGGGCTGTATCGCGTCAAACTTCTTTGTGTCGTCGATCGGTCCGGTTTGTTGCCAGGTTTTTCCCAGGTCGGGGGTCCGCTCGAAGTGTATCTTCCAGTAATGACCATATTTATGTTCGGTACTGGATGGGCACAACAAATCACCCCCAGGCAGTTGTATAGGCTTATTTTTTACCGGGCCAAGAATACCATCCGGCAACCGGCGGGGCTCAGACCATGTACGGCC
>CAZISU010000321.1:5771-6693 GCA_964541935.1 uncultured Planctomycetaceae bacterium
CGATGTCTTCAGCACGCCCCACCACTGTGCAGGATTAGGACCGACCTTGTAGAACAACATTAGCGGTCCGGTTTTGGGCTGGAAGAGCACCGGGTTCCAGCAAGGATACCTTTTTTCGTCGGTTTGTTTGCCTTCGGGGTATTTGCCGTTAGCAACCTCGATCGGCTGCGACCAGGTCCGTCCATCGTGCCGGGCAAGCCAAATGCCAACGTCCGAGTGTGATTCTCCTGTCCCAGCGAACCACGCCGCGACCAATCCATCGTTCGACGAAGCAATCGTCGATGCATGACACTGCGGAGTCGGCCCCTTGTCGAAAATGAATTCCGTGTTCACTATTCCCGGTTGCTTCGATAGCTCGACTATCGAAGGGATATCTGTGTCGGCTGGATTTTCTCCGCTGATATTATGATCAAACGAAAATTTATTCGTTGAATCGTTGTTGTACTTGTCTAAAACTGGCGAGTACGACCGGACGTATATCTTATTTTCGTCGGGGGCGAAGCGGAGCGTTTGTAGCCAGCCGCCGCCACCGCGAGCCAGTTCCTGGTAGTCCGACATAATTTCAATCACCTTGCCGCCGAAATCGTTTACGCTGGTCTGATGTGCCGATGAGACGTGTCCGCACACGACCATAAAAATGTTTTGGTGGTGGCAAACAAACTTGTTCCAAATCTGTTCGCCGTTGTTGCCGCCGGCGCCCACTGCATAGGGCGCATTGGTGCGGCGTCCGCCGCCGAGTTCCAGGTAATTGTGTACGGCAACGATTACACGACAATCTTTATGTGATTTGACAATGCTATCGGCCCATTGAAGTGTCTGATCGGTTGGTGCATATTCGAGGCTGAGTACCATGAACTTCGTGCCGGCGGCCTCGAAGAAACCGAAGCTGTTGTTGTTTGTCTGGCCCTCGTGACCGCCATAC
>CAZISU010000322.1:0-6691 GCA_964541935.1 uncultured Planctomycetaceae bacterium
TGCAGAATTCTTGGAGGGGCGTGCAAAACACCCGCTGAGAATGGTGTTTTGGCGGATTATGGGCTTGAAAAGAGGGGGAGTCCAGTGGAATGTGCCCGCGACGCATCATGGGTTTCTGTCTGCCCTCTATTGATGCGTCCATCCCTCGGGTACATACAGCAATCGCCCGCAACCTTCGCAGACGACGGGCTTGGGTTTTTCCAGCATGAGGTTGGCGATGTTGTTTAGCGGAACAATTTTGTTGCATCCCGCACAGTATTCGCCGTCGAGCGCGGAGAGCGACCCTTCGCCTCTGGTACGCGAGATTCGTGTGTAGCTGGTTTTGAAATCGCCGTCGAGGTAGCTTTCCCATTCGGCCAGTTCGGCTTCGAGGCGGGTGATGTCGGCCGTGATTAGCGGCTCTTCCGCTTGCACTTTTTGGCGTGCTTTTTCGACTTCCGCTTTGGTCTCGTTGAAGACCTTTTCGGCTGCGACGATTTTCTCGGCCGATACGTCGATGAGCTCCATGCCTTCGAGAATTTCGTCGGCGAGGGCGCTATTAGCCGTTTCGGTGGTGGCAATTTGCTCCTTGAGGCCTTGGTATTCGCGGTTGCTGGAGGCAGTGTTCATTTGCGTTTTGAGCTTATTGATCTTTTCTTCGCCGTCTTTGAGTCGCCCCTGCTTGGCGTCGTTGGCGACACGCATATCGGTAGTTTCTTTTTTCGCCAGATCGAACTCGGCCTCGCGCTGGGCTAAATTGGTCTCGTGGGCACGGACCAGATTGGGGCCTCGACGCAGGCGGCCCTTGAGGTCCGTCAATTGCCGGTGAATGCGGTGAAGTGTGCGAAGTGATTCGATAGGTGCGTGTGTCTCTGATGACATTGATTATTGCTCGTGAGGTTGAGGGTTGAGGTATGAGGTTTGAGGTGTCAGGCAATACTAACCCGAAGCGCAAGCGAAGGGGAAATAAGGGTAAACGTTGCACCTCCCTTCGCTTGCGCTTCGGGTTAGTATGCCATGACACCTCTTAATAAAAAAAGCCGCCAGTCTTGCGACTAGCGGCTTGTGGTTTGCTTTAGGCGACCCGTTCGAGATCGTCTTGCTCCAGAGGCACCCGTTCGAGGAAGCCTTCGAGCTGTTGACTCCGCACGGGGTGTTGCAGCTTCGAGACGGCTTTCGACTCGATTTGCCGCACCCGTTCACGCGTGACTTTGAAGATTCGGCCCACTTCTTCGAGCGTATAGGTGTAGCCATCGCCCAGCCCATAGCGCAGCCGAATGATCTCCCGCTCGCGATACGTGAGCGTTTTGAGCAGCGAATCGATTTTTTCGCGTAACATTTCATTTGAGGCGGCTTTGTGCGGCTTTGGCATGCCGTGATCTTCTATAAACTCCCCAAAGCAGCTATCTTCACTTTCGCCCACGGGGCGGTCCAAGCTGACCGGGTGTCGGCCGATGCTCAGCACCCGCTTGGTCTCTTCCATGGTCAGACCGGCAGCTTCGGCTGTTTCTTCTGTTGTCGGCTCTCTACCCAATTCTTGCAAGAGCTTCCGCGAAGTATTTTTCAAACGGCTCAGCACGTCGATCATGTGGACCGGTATCCTGATCGTTCTGGCTTGATCTGCAATAGCCCTTGTGATGGCCTGTCGAATCCACCATGTGGCGTATGTGGAGAACTTATATCCGCGACGATACTCGTATTTATCGACCGCTCGCATGAGTCCCGTGTTGCCCTCTTGGATCAGGTCCAGGAAGCTGAGCCCTCGGTTTCTGTACTTTTTGGCGATCGAGACCACCAAGCGAAGGTTACCCCCCGAAAGTTGGCGTTTAACGGCTTCGTACTCACTATATCGCGCAGCCATTTGCAGGCAACGCTGCCTGAGGCTGCGAGGGCTTTCTTGCGTGAGCAGCATGAGGTCGCGGAACTCGCGACGCAGGTCGGCCCGTTTGTCGGCCATATCGGGTCGTGCGGCCAGTTCTCGAATCTGCTCGCGCAGGCCGTCCATGCGATTGGAAATGTCTTCCATTTGCCGCATGGCCGTTTGCACGCGCCGCGTACGTAGGCTGAGTTCCTCGACCAGCACCAGGCATTTTCGTCTGATGCGGATGAACCGTGCGCGAGCCTTGGCTTTTTCGGACGCCGCCGCGCGGCGGCTGATGAGCGTCTCGAACTCCTTGCGGCTTTGCTCCATCAGATGGTTTAGCGTGGCGATGTTATGCGGCATGCGCGCCTGGATTTGTTCCTTGGTGAGGCGCTCGGTCAGCGAGACCTTGATCGTGCGGTCGAACGGCAGCAGCCCACGGTGGACTTTGCTGAGAATGCTCAGCGTATTGCTCATCGCCAGCCGACAACCGAGCACGGTTTGTCGGAAGCGTTTTCGGGTGAGCTCAATTTTTTTTGCCAGCGAGATTTCTTCTTCGCGTGCGAGCAGGGGGATCTCGGCCATCTGAGACAGATAGAGCCGGATGGGGTCGTTGCTCCACTTGGTCAAATCGCTGGGGTCTGCAAGCCGCGCACCTGCGCCGTTGGGGACTTCCCCATTAGCAATAGGCCCATTGGCCGTTGGTGCAGCGGGCGTTTTTGCTTTTTCGGCCGCACAGCCCTGGGCGGACTTGGCCTTTGGATTGTTGCCGTCGAAGAACTCGGGCTCCGGCGCTTCGGCCAGCAGATCGATGTTCATCTCGTCGAGAATCGAGAGAAGGTTGTCGAGTTTTTCGGGATCGACAGCCTCGTCGGGCAGGTAATCGGTAACTTCATCGTAGGTCAAGTAGCCTTGCGATTTGCCCTTGACTACTAGTTCACGTAAATCGGTATCAAACAATTCCACCTATCCACTCCTTTCGCGTTCCATGCGATACGTTAGGTGAAAAAACTTGCGATCGTGGCCCGTTTCTACAGCGGCGAATTACGCCTCTGGTGGGTCGTGACGTCCTGGGGCAAGTGCCCCCGCAACGTCCGGGTTTCGATCACCCCGACTATGGTCCTCACCCGTCCGTGGGATCGGAAATACCATGTCGAGCACGCAGGTCTCCCAGCATTTTCAGCAGCAGGTCTTGTTTTTGGCTTTCGTCTAAGCCCTGGTTTTTGAGTGCCGCGACTTGTGCTGGGTCCTGTCTTTGGTTTTCGATTCGCTCGAAACTCCTAATAATTTCCAGTAATAGCGAAGCGGGGTCTTCAGCTTTGGCCGTTCGCTCGGATTCGTCCAGTTCGACTAAAAAGGCCTTCATGGCCGGCGCGTCGAACTCCAACATCAGCCTTTCGAACGTGGCGGTTTGGCCATCGTCCGAAAGACGACAAATTGTTTCATAAAGCCGCCGACAGGGTGCTTGAGTCAACTGCTGGGATCGTACCAGACCGCGGATCTCGTCGAGGAGATCGGGCTGCTTAATCAGCACTTCCAGCAACTCGTACTCGCACGGCGCCGCGCTGTGCAGGTCAGCCGCCCGAAAAGGAATCTCGGTCATTTCCTGTGGCACATATCCGTCGGGATCTTGGGCAGCCAGCTCGTTGTTGTATGCTTCGTATGCGTTTGCATCGCCTTGTGGCGGGGGCGTGGTGCGACGCGGCGAGACCAGCGGTCGACGGGCGCTGCGGCGCAATTGCTTCAGCCGCTGTCGAACGTCGACTTCCGCGACGCCGAACCCCGTGGCCAGCCGTTGCAGGATCTTGTCCTCGCGGAAACCACCCGCTCCGTCTTGCCGAGAGGCTTTGGCCAGAATTGAGAGCACGCGTTCGAGTGCGGCAGTGGCCCCGTGTACGTCGTTCTGCAAGTCGACGCCACGCACGGCCACGCGGCGGGCATGTTCCAAGGCGTCGACAGCCTCGTTGTCCAAAATGTGTTGAAAACCTGCGGCGCCGTGCTCTTGCAAATAATCGCAAGGGTCGGTCCCGTCTGGCAGCGTGAGGACTTGCATGTCCAAATCCTGGGCAATGAAAAGCTCCAGCACCTGGTTGGCCCGATCCTGGCCGGCCTGGTCACCGTCGAGCACCAGCACGACGCGTTTGGCAAAACGCTTGAGGATTTTCACGTGCTGCTCGCCCAAGGCGGTGCCCAACACGGCCACCGAGTTTTCGAAGCCGTGCTGGTGGGCCATGATCACGTCGGTGTAGCCCTCCATCACCAGGGCCGTGTCGTCGAACTTTTTGTGTATGTATTGACGGGCCACGTCCAAGGCGTAGAGCAAATTGCTCTTCGAGAACAGCGGCGTGTCGCTCGTGTTATAGTACTTGGCCGATTTTTCGTCGGCAAATTCCGGCAGAATGCGACCGCCCAGGCCGACCGGCCGGTTTTGCGTGTCGCGGATCGAAAACAGCACCCGACCGCGGAATCGATCGTAGGTGCCGCCGCTCGTGCGTTGCCCCAACAGGCCCACCGCTTCGAGCACTTTTGCCCGAGATGAATTTGTATTCGATTGACCGGAATTTGATTGACCGGATTGGGCTTGCGAGAGTATCCACTCCCAGTTGTTCGGAGCGAAGCCGATGTGGAACTGTTCGATACTTTCGGCCGTGATCCCCCGTTCGTTCAGGTAGCGTCGGGCCGGCTCGGCGTCGGGCGATTCGAGCAAATACTTGTGGTACAGCGATTCGGCCCAGGCCATGGCGCGGAAGAGAGTTTGCTTGTCGCCGGCCGCTACGGGCGAGCCCGGCCGCGGGGCGGGGCGGTCTTTGAGTTCGATGCCGGCGCGTTCGGCCAGCATTTCCAGGGCTTCGCGGAACGAAATGCCTTCCATCTGCATGATGAAACTGAAGACGTCGCCGCCGATGTCGCAGACCCAACACTTGAACGACTGCCGCTCAGGGTTAACCTGAAGGCTGGGTCGGCTATCGTCGTGCCAAGGGCACAATCCAACATAGCCGCGACCTTGACGTCGCAATTGAATGTAATGGCCGACGAGATCGACGATGTCTACCGCCTGGCGGACCTGTTCTTTAGCGTCCAAAGATCCAGACGACACAATCGACTCCCGTGCAGCAGGATGCGTGACTTCCATTCCACGTCCAAAACACAGGCTGGCAATTCCATTTGCCTGGCCACGGGCAAAAGCCGGCAGCCATCACCGCACTCATGTGCAGGTTGGCAAATTATAGCCCGCGGTGGAAAAACCAACAACCCCGTCGATGGAGGGGGGGTGGGGAATAATTAGGTTTAATGACCAATTAGCTGTGAGCTATGAGCTGTGAGCCATGAGCTATGAGCCGAATAGCACGTATATTTGGTGATTTGCAACACCACTCTTGTGGTCATGCATACTAACCCGAAGCGCAAGCGAAGGGAGGAGAGCGGGTAACGTCGCCCTCCCTTCGCTTACTTATTGCCTGAAAAGCGAAATATCAGCTCCATTCAGCCCATAGCTCACCGCCCAAAGCTCAAAATAGTGGGAATTATTACATTTGGATCAACCCAAACATCCGAAACAACCGAAATAATCGATACAGCTGCTATAGAAGCGGGCCGTTTACGGTCGCGCTGCCCTGGCTTGCTCGGGGGGGACGCTATGCAGGCGGGCCTTTCGGTCTTTGGATCGGGAGGAAAGTCATGTCTGACGCGCGGCCACACAATGTGCAAGTTCGCTGCTGAGATGGACTTAGAAAGGCGGTTCAGCCGCCAAGCCGCAAAAGGAGAACCAGAAATGGTCGTTAAACTACGCTCGACATTTTGTCTGCTGATGTTTGGGCTGATCGTTTGCCCGTCAATATCCGCTGCCGATAAGGGCTTCCTCTTCCGCAATCAACAAAAGGCCGCCGACTCGGCCCGCTATTACAGCGGGGTTGCTCCATACGCCTTGCAGGCTCAGCTTCCCACGTTGCCGGCAGAGCCCGGGGCAAAAGCACCCACCAAGGCTCCGGCCGTTGCAAAGCCGGCAGCACCGAAACCGCCCGCGGCAAAGGCCGCTGCACCGACAGTAGCACCTACACCCAAACCGGCAGCCCCGCCTGCGGCCCAGCCGAAACCCATCACTCCCAAGCCAGCCACTCCGGCACCCGCCAGGCCAGCGCCTCTCAGACCGGCACCCGCCAGGCCAGCAATGCCTAGCCAGACGATCTTGCCGGAGAGCGCCATCGACGATTGTTGTGGAGTGGACGGCGATTGCTGTTCGTCGACCTGCGCGCAGCAGGGCTGTAGCGACTTGGGCTGCAGCGGCGGCAACAGTTGCATCGGCTTCGACTGCGGCGGCGAGCGCGACTTCTTCCGTAGCGGAAACTTTTATATCCGCGGCTGGCTCGATCAGGGCATGACGTTTAACTCCATGAGCCCTAAAGATCGCTTTAACGGCCCGACTGGGTACAACTATCGCTCGAACGAATACCAGATGAACCAACTCTACACGGTCATCGGTCGAGATGTTACAGCCAACGGCTGCTTTTGGGACGCTGGCGGTCGCGTGGATACGCTATATGGAACAGATTACATCTATACGCAAGCGACGGGACTGGAAACGCATAAAATCGGCAACACACCGCGCTGGAATACTCAAACGCCCGGTGGTCTGGACGCCCAATACGGCTTCTCGATGCCGCAACTATATGCCGAGTTCGCCGTCCCCTTGGCCCAGGGCACGACATTTAAGTTCGGCCATTTTTATTCGCTGATCGGCTATGAATCGCCCATGGCGCCGCAGAATTTCTTCTATTCGCATTCTTACGCCAGAGTATACGGCGAGCCCACAACCGAAACCGGTATGTTGGCTAGCAGTAAGATATCTCCAAA
>CAZISU010000323.1:0-6686 GCA_964541935.1 uncultured Planctomycetaceae bacterium
AAGCTCGACAAGTTCACCCAGGTCGATTATCAGTTCGGCGGAAATTTTCTCGACCTTCATGCCGTCTGGAAGTTTCAGCCGCAACTTGCCATCGCCCGGCTTGCGGTGGTTCGCACATACGGCCTTGCCCTCCGCATCACCGCGTATCACGTACACCTGCCCTTGCTTGAGGATGGGCTTGCCCAGGGGGAACTGTTCGACAAGGCCGTCGAAGCGACCGTCGCGGTTGAGGTCCAACCAGACGCGATCCCGACCCACAGTATTCAAACAGCCGTCAGCGTTGCCGTCTACCAGTAACGCTTCGTGCTCGTCACTGCCGAGTTTCAGCTTGCCGGTGGCATAGCCGCGCACGGCATATCGCAGCCCGCTGCCCAGCACGGGCCGACGGAATAACAGCTTACGCGACACCTTCTTGACTTCCGGCTTGGTTTTGATGGTGATCGTTGCCGGCAACTCGGTCTCTTTCTTAGAAAGCACGTGCCGCTCGTCTTTCATGAAACGGCCGTCGCCGTTGGCGTCGAACCAGAGTGTAGGGCCGCCGTCAGCCTTGGGCAACCACACAACGCCAAGCGCAGTCTCGGGACTTGGTCCCACGGGCAACTGGCCGTAGCTTGCACCGGGCGTGGCCGCGAAATCTCCCTTAAGCGGCTGCACCGGCTTCGCTCTAAACTCGATGGCCCGATAGTGTACCATCTTACGGCCGTCATGGGCCTTGACATCCTTAAACTCCAGAGCAACCGCAGCGAGCCCGGCGTCGCCGCCGGTTGCACACAGGGCTATCGCGGCAAACAATATAGTATTCATAAAATGCTCCCTACCAATTCTCATTACCAGGAACCCATATCTGGCTCGTATGATCCGTGATCTTTTTGAGCCGCTCGGCCGGCGGCATGGCAAGGATCTCGAGCGTTGACATGAGCTGATATAAGTTATATTCTTTTTTGGGATTATCCTTTTTCGCCTTCAACTCGGCTTCGATCAACTCGGGCAATTTCTCCGCATCGGCCAGGGCCCAAGCCCTCAGCCAGTGTTCCCGCCTGATACCGCTTTGCCCGGAACCGATCCGATCGCTTTGCGATTGGATCGATTCGAGCACCTCGCGCGCCGCCGCTGGGTCGGCCAAGGCCAGGATCATTGCCATAACTACGTTCGACTCCACCATCTCCATGGGAGAACGCCCTTCCTTGGAGGTCTCGCGTGAGGCGAGCACGCGATGTACCACGCTGGGCATGTCGGGGTAGCCGACCGCTTTGGCCTGCACAGCCATGAGAGCCGCTATCGTCTGGTGATTTCGGATACCGCTGTAATAATGACCTTTGTGCGGGCCAACACAGAGATCCAGCCCCTCGTCGATCAACTGCCACGCCCGTTCTTTGTCGTGTGGGGCGATGGCTACGGCGACCCAACATAGGGCTTGAACTTTTGCACCCCTACGGTCGCTGCCATACGGTTGATCGGAATTGAATCTTTCTTCGATAAACTTCAGGGCCTCGTCGGGCCGGGTGCGGGCCACGTGGTAGGCTATGGGCGTAACGGCCCGAGTGGCATACCAGGGCTGTATTTTTTTGAGTATTTTCCGCGCGCTGTCGAGATCGTTTTCGCCGGCGGCAGCAGCAATTCTTGCCATGTAGTGGCCCTGCTGGTTCTTTTCCATGCCGGATTCGATCAGCTTGATCGCCCGTTCGGGATCGACGACCGCCAGGGCCTTGGCGACCTCGCCACAAGCGCGTTTGAAGCTCTGGCCGGATCCCATGCGGTCGGTCATATCGGCGGCCTCTTCAAGCATTTTCCGCCCGGCCTGCTTGTTGCCGGCACGGACGGTCAGCCGACCAGCCGCGGCCAAGTTGATTGCCCGCCAGGGCTGATCCATGTTGCGAGCATGCACAGCCATTTCCTCGGTACAACGCAAGGCTTTGGCTGGGTCGGTAGTCACAAGTTGCTGAGCTAGTCGCTTAAAGCCGCTGAAATCGGAGCCGATCAAGTCGATGGCCTCGTCGATATCCGACTCGGCTACTTGCTCGGCCACGACGGCACGAATTCTGGAATCGTAGCGACCTCCTATTTCCTTCGACCACGCCAATGCCTGTTCGGGATCCAGACGCGCCATGACTACGATAGCCGTTCCCAACCTCTTGTGGTCCTCGACCTCCCACAGCCGCCTAATGATCTTGCCCGCGATTTGTTTTTGTTCTTCATAAGAAACAAGCTGGCTTTGAGGCGGCTTGGGCGGCGCCTCGTCCTTGCGAAGCAATATAATCTCGACATCTTTCGCTCCACCTTTCGTCTTCGCGCCAGCGAAGCGATAGCCCTCGTGTTTCACAAACGCATAAACCGAGCCCGAGCGGAGTCCATCGAGGCGGAAATGGCCCTTGGCGTCGGTGTGGGTGGTGCGCGGCTCGGGCGCGTCGCCGGCATTGAACACCAAGACACCGGCCAGGGGCTTGCCGGCCGAATCGACGACCTTGCCCTCGATTGCGGCCTGGGCACTGCCGAGCACAATCTTGCCGAAATCGTGCGTCTGGCCGGCCTTGCCTGAGATGCGAGCCGTTTGATTCTTAGTGTATCCCGCAGCTTCGATCACCACGTGATACTCGTCGCCCGGCCAAAGATTCTTAAACGCGAAGCAACCCTTTTCATCCGTGGTGGTGGTCGAGAGGCGGAATCCGATGCCTCCGCCGGGCGTACGCCACCCAGTGTGTAGCGGCACCTTCGCAGCGGGGATCGGCTTGCCCGCTTCGTTGACAAGCGTGCCCTTGAGAATAAACGCCTTTTTCGAAGAGACAACAATCTTCGTGGGGCCTTTGGCCTCGGCGGGCACAACGACCAGCGGGCCGTCGCTGGTGGCCGTGTCGCTGCGCACGCGAATGGAAACCGGATCCTTCAGCGCACCCACCTGCACCTTGAATTTCCCATCCTTGTCAGACTTGACATTGCTGCGATTGGAAAAATGGTCGCTTGATATAAAGGGTCGAATCTCGGCCCCGGCCACCGCTTTGCCCGCCTCGTCGACCACGATCCCCTCTAGCATGGCCGCCGGCTGCAACTTGATTGTCGGCCAGGTCATGTCCTTGCTAACCTCGACGGGATCCGACTGTTGACGCTGATCTGGCTTAATGTATCCCTTGGGAGGATTCCCAATATTCACGCTGAGCTTGGCCGCCTTGGCGTAGAGGAGAAATTCACCCTTCTCGTCGGTGATTACGCTCTTTCCCCATCGCGATCTTCCGGTCGCATTACGATCTTGGAAGTACAGGCTGACGCCTTCGACCCCTTTGCCGCTCTTCCCGTCGATGACCTTGCCGCGTACGGCGAGCGCACGCTTCAGCGGCACCGAAACCACCGTCTCCTCGCCTGCTTTGACCTCAAACGCAGGCGTGGTACTAGCTGTTACGTAAGGCGAGTCACCGGCAAGCTGTGGGCGGATGGAATATTTGCCCGCGGGAACGGCCGCATAGCTGAACTTACCTTGCTTGTCAGCCGTGCATTCCTTGTAGTAAAACACCCGACAGTCGCCGACCCGTACGCGAGCCATATCCGACGAGACCGTGAGGAACAGCTTGGTTTCACCTACCTCGCCGTCACCTTTTTCAGTCACGATCGAGCCGCGGATGCTACCCGCCTTGTTCAGCTTGATTTCCACCGGCTTGCTCAGTGTGAAAGCTACGTAGGGCGAGCCGAAGCCTTCGGCGGTGACCGTGGTCGTGACATTCCCCTCGGCGGGCAACCCGCTGAGCGAAAAACTTCCGTCCTCGCCGCTAAGTGCAGCCGCTGGGCGGACCAGCTTCGCCGATAGATCAAATCTCTGCCGATTCTGTCCGGAAATATCACCGCCGCCCCAGCTCATCGGTTTGATTTGAGCCTTGGCAATCGGCTTTCCCGCGGCATCCAGCAAACGGCCGCGATATATTTTCACGTCATGCAATTGGACAGTGACGTCTTGCGGTGAGTTCGCGTCAGCCGATCGCGCCATGACGTGCGATATTCCACCTATGCGGCCCTGCTCGTCACGAACGACAATACCGAGACCTGCCCAACCTTTTCGAGACTCGTACTTTCTCTTCTCAATGAGGAAATGGCCTTTGGAGTCGGTTGTAGTTTCCTCAAGCACCGCACAATCCACGAATCGCATGCACTCGATCAATTGCACCTTCGCCTTGGCGACCGGCTTACCGGCGGTGTCCACAACCGTCCCGTTGATCGGGCCCACGCTGTAGGTTTGTTTCTCCGCCGCATGGACCGCTATTTCACCGAACAACAACGAGAGAATAATGCATCCCCAAAACGCCGCAATGTACCGCATGATCTATCCCTCATCAAATTCCTGGTCACCGCACTTCCAGTTCAACCGTCCGCAAGAGGGCATACAATAAATCTGGTTGCCCATGACATATTAGTTAGTAATGTAATCGTTATGGTCGAGCTATGCAACCTATTCGCGGATGCATACTCTGATTGCAACTCCCTCCCAATTTGAATACCCTATCAAATCGAGAAGATTCCTTGTTGCATCAAAATACCAGTAAATGCACTGCTGTTAAGGGCTTTCAAAACCGAAACTGGCTTGCACGTTAAACTGGAATGTAACCGGACCAACACCGGAAGAGATGGCTTCGTTGGATTTGGGGGTCATGCCCGGCATGCTGCCGGCGCCGATGAGTTGCTGAAGATACTGCTGCTGTCTGTAGCCCATTCCACCGTGCATCATCTGATTCTCAAAAGCGTTATTGCCACCGCCTTGGCCGGAGAGTGCGACTAATGGGCCGAGCTTGACGCCGGCCGCCAGGGCCAGTTTGGCGGCTTGTTCTTTTGCCTTCGAGAAGGCTTCCGCCATGGCAGTTTTGTGTTCGTCGTCCGAGATTTGAGCCAGGAATACGAATTGTGGCTCGCCGACGGGAACTTTCTCCTCGCCAAAACTGTTCATCATGCCTTCCGCTTCTTCGGCGAGTTCTTTTTCTTCCTCCGAAAGCTCCTCGGCTTCCTTGCGGCCGGCGATGTCGGCGTCATTGATCTTTTCCTTCAGCGCTTCGACAGCCAGGAGTAGTTCTTGCGGGCTTTTTGCATCGAGCGGCCACTGGGCCGTGAGTTTGGCCGAGACGGATACAGATTTGGGGACTTTCAAGCCTTTGGGAACTTTCTTGCCACGTGAGCCCATCCGCTGCATGATCATTCTCTCCATCTGTTTTTTTTGCTCCGTCTGCATGTTTGAAAGGCTGGGGGGGCCCATTTTAATCGAATCCTTGTCGGCATCGAGGGCTTCGAGCTGCACGATTGCGGCCTCGTGGCGGTCCTTCAGCTTGCCCAATGCCTTATCGAGAGTTTCCCCTTTGGCTAGCAACTCGACGTACATGCGAACGGCCGACGGGGTGCGTTTGAGCGTGGTCGTGCCGACTCCCGAAATCGACGGCGTCGTCGAACCGCCGAACATGCCGATCTGTGCGTGGACGCCGGCCGGCAACAACCACACAACGATCATCGTCGCGTACACAACCTTAGCAATCTGACTCACCATAACCAATACCTCCAATTTCTGAAGAAAAAACAAACGTGTTTATACCAAGCGTATCATTGAAGTTTCTCCGCGCCAACCTTATCGCGGATCTCCTTTCGAAATCTGAGAATCTGCGGGCCGCTCATTATTCGGATCGTCCAATAGAACTGCGATATATCATATTCGTCGAGCCTTCCATAGATAGTTCTCAGTTCGGCGATGTGCGCCGAATCATCCAGCAGGGCAATCGCCCGATATACGAGCCGGTCCAGGGCCTCGTCCTTTTCTTTGCCGTGCCAGTATCGCAGCAAGGGACGCAGTCCGTCCGCTTCGTCGAACATCGCCGCCAAATAACCCGCGTAGGCGGCGACTTGTGGGTCGGAATCTTCGATCCAGGGCCGAACATCTTCCAACTTTAACCCTGGCGGCGACTCGGGGATGATCGGTTGTCCGCTAGTGTGGGACGAACTGAACATATCATCAGAATCGAACTGCAGGAACAGGCCTTCCCGGAGAATACGGAAGTCCGATCGATTGCCGACCAGAAAGGCCAAGGCCGCCTTGCGTTTGGAAGCATCGTCGCCCGCAATTGCCTTGGCGGCTATGCGGGTGGCTGCTCTTTTGCTGCTTTGCGACAATAGCAGAACCCTGAACGCATCGCGGCGCAAGGAGTTGCTAAGTTTGGCGTCGTCGACAAGCTGCCGACTGACCTGGGCCGCTTCATCCTTGGCGGCGATCAACAACAGCGCCAGAGCGGTCAGGCGTTGCAGTTCGCTGCCAGACGTCGCACGGGGCTTCGCGGCAGCGGCCAAATCGCGGCGATCCGACGGGCTGATGTCAGGGGATGAGTAGTATCGACGTCCCAGGTAGGCTGTACGCAAACCTCGTTGCAAGACGCCAGCCGTGGCGGTCGTCAGTTTTTCTTCGGCTAAAAGTTTCCATAACTGCTCGGCCGCGCGACGGTCGGGAATTTCCGTCATCGTCGAAACCAAGGTGTTAAAGCTGTCCTCGCCGAGGTCATACGCGCGTAATTGTGCGAACAGCTTGAGGCGATCTTCCCAAACCAACCAGGGCAAGACCTGGGTCGCGTTGCGGAATAATTCGGGGCTAGAACGGGCCGTTTCGATCAATTTGGGCAGCGCAACTTCGGCCTTGTCTTGTTACACTAATGAGAGGGCGACCACCGAGACCTCTTCGT
>CAZISU010000324.1:0-2250 GCA_964541935.1 uncultured Planctomycetaceae bacterium
ATCTAGGCAAACCAATCTCTTGGTGTACCCTCAATTGCGATTTGCGGCACTAGTTCCATATTATAACGGCGCGGTGTTGGGCTATTATTAGGGATTAGAACGAAAAAAACGAAAAACAACCCGCCTGAGTGCGTGTATCAACTACCGCATGGGGTTTATTAACCCCTCACATCACGTCTAAGATACTAGCGGCGCATAGCCAGTAGTGGCTGCCGATCCCCTCGTGAACCACCCTAGACACGCACTGCACCACCACTTGGCACCACCACACGTTTAATGCGATGACAGGCGATTACGCATGGGATAAAGCAACATCACCATGCCGGCATTGTTTGATCCGCCGGGTTTTTACACTTCACTTGAAAAAACCGGGCCTAGCGTTTTACGGATTTCTTCACCAAGGGATAAAACTCTTGATGGTTCACGTGGACCTTATTGCGCCAGTCGTTTACTTTGACCATCACCATGTTTTCCTTGGGAAAGAGGAAACAGAACTGAGAACCGTTTCCACTCATGTACCATTCGTTTTTTTCGTAGAAGGTACGAGACCACCAAGCCAGACTGTATCGCAACGTAGCGACGTCATCCGCCCTTTGCTGGGCCGTTTCGCCGTTCCAGCGGGCTTTGCTGCGATAGTCGATCAATGGCTGGGGGATGTCTGTGAACGTTTGTTTGACGTAGTCCGCCGAGAGAAGGCGTTTGCCGTTCCAAACGCCGCCGTTGAGATAAAGCAGCCCGATCCGCGCCAGGTCGCGTGCAGCCATTTGGTGACAGCCAAAACCTTCGCTGACGGGGATGACCTTCAAGTTCTTTGCTTTGACTTCGCCGTAACTGTTCCAAACGATTTCGCCGGCGTCAATTGGATCGAGAATCCGCTCGCGCAACACGTTCTTCAGTTCGCGGCCATATAGATACGTCAACGCCCGCGAAACCTCGTAAGGCTGGTTATTGTGGTAGCGAGACATCTTACCGGGCGGGAAGACGACTCCGAAATGCGGGAACTGACCGCCGTAAATAGTATTTGCGATCCCGGAAGTCATCGTAATCAGGTGCCGAAAAGTAATCCGCTCAGAGTATTTTCCGGCATCAAACTCGGGCCAAACGTCTTTCACTTTACTATCGAGCGACGGAACGACACCATCGCTGATTGCAACACCAAGCGTCATGCTGGTAATCGATTTCCCACAGGACTGAATGTCTATGCGAGTTTCTGGACCTCCTGCATGATTCCATTCGGCGACTAGGTAGCCGTTGCGAATAAGCACGCCGTTGGCCTTGGCCTTTTTCATCAAGGCGTCGATCTCTGCCAGCGGTGCGGGATCGAGTCCCTGTTCTTCCGGCGTCGAACGAACCCATGTTTTTCCCGGAAAAACCGATTCCGCGGCAGTGCTCGTCTGCAGCGGGACACAAGTTAGGACGGAGAAAATAATTGACAGAAAGATAATAGTGCGTGTCATTGTTAGTGTATTTTCGTTCTGCAGAAGGAAATCAAGGCCGTGTCGGATGACTTAAAAGGACGGTCCATATCGGTTTTCTTTGCATGTGTTTACTCATTTATAACAAGCAGGCTTATATAACACAAGAAAAAAGGAGGGCGTCACGGGCAGCTTCCGTTTGCCCATGACGCCCAACGTTTGTCGGCAAGCCAAGAAAAGGGGGGGGGGAATCGGCTTGCCTCGGGTAGTTTTCTAGTTCGCGTTATAGACCGATAGAACCCGGTTTTCAAGTACCTCAACAACGAAACGGGAGTTTCGCACGATTTTTTTGATGCGACATCGAACAGAGCAGGCATTGCGAAGCTAGCGAGTGGCTTGGCCGGCTACCGAACTGCGTATCCACCCTATCCTTTTCATTTCCCCCCTGCTGTGCTCTCTCTCAAATCTAGAAATTTAGCACTGGAAGTCGACACCAAAAGTCGTTAGCATACGGCGCGGGCAAGGCTTTGCGCGCCCATTTTGGTTTTAACCACGCATTTGTCTAGTAGTTGAGATCGTCTTATGTACCACAAATTTAAGCAGAACCAGTTTGTTTGGCTGGCTATCGGGCTGGTTTTCGGCCTGATTGTCGGCAGTTTTTGTCCACACACTCCCCTGCACGCCACGGCCACCGACCGCTTCGAGAATTTTGCAATCGCCACCGGCGCTGTCGATGATGGCGTAGAGGCGCTTTACTTTCTCGATTTTCTTACCGGCGAACTCAAGGCGGCCGTGCTGTCGAAGCAACATCCCGTGCGTTTCAACGCCTTTTACC
>CAZISU010000324.1:2260-6667 GCA_964541935.1 uncultured Planctomycetaceae bacterium
GATCTTGGGATCGATCCCAGTCAGAATCCGCGCTATCTGATGGTGACGGGCCTGGTCAATATCCGCCGCGGCGCTTCGCGCATGAGTCCTAGTAGCGCGGTGGTGTACGTTGCCGAAATCACCTCGGGACAAGTGGCCGCATATGCCATACCCTGGAACGCGGATCGCCACGCATCGGGCCAGATTTCCAAGGGCGAAATCATCCCCTTGGATAAAACCAAATTCCGTACCGCCGTTGTGCGAGAGCAGCAGTAATTGCACGATGAACATCACGGTAAACGACCAGACACGGCAAATCGCCGACGGCACGACAATCGCAAAGTTGCTCGAAGAGTTGGATCTGCGCGGAAAATACGTGGCGGTCGAGGTTAATTTAGAACTTATTCCCCGCGCGAATCACGAAAAACACAAACTGGCCGAAGCAGATCGGCTGGAAATTGTAACATTGGTAGGTGGAGGATAAACACCATGGTATCGGACCCCGCAAACGGCACGCCCTTGAAGATCGGCACACACACGTTTTCCGGCCGCTTGATTGTCGGCACGGGTAAATACGCCGACTACAAGCTGATGAAAGAGTCGCTGGATCTTTCCGGCGCAGAGTGCATTACCGTGGCCGTGCGGCGCGAACGACTGATCGACGCCGAGGGTAAAAACCTGCTCGATTTCATCGATACAGACCGCTACACGATCCTACCCAACACGGCCGGTTGCTTCACGGCCGAAGATGCCATTCGCGTCGCACGCATGGGACGCGAGATCCTGTCGCAAATGGAAAACCCGGGCGCCGATTGGGTCAAGCTCGAGGTGCTGGGCGATACGAAAACACTTCTGCCCGACCCGGTGGCTTCCATCGAAGCCACCGAGAAACTGGTCGCCGAAGGCTTCCAGGTGCTGGTCTATACGTCGGACGATCCGATCGTTGCCAAACGCCTGAAAGACGCTGGAGCCACCAGCGTGATGCCCGCCGGCAGCCCCATCGGTTCGGGCCAAGGTATTTTGAACCCCAACGCTATCCGTATCTGCCTGGAGTATCTAAAAGACGGCGACCCCGACTATCCGGTCATCGTCGATGCCGGCGTTGGCACGGCCAGCGACGTGACCGTGGCCATGGAACTTGGCGCCGACGGCGTTCTGCTCAACACGGGTATCGCGCATGCCAAACACCCCAAGATGATGGCCCGCGCCATGCGACTGGCGGTCGAGTCGGGATACCTGGCCTACCAATCGGGTCGAATTCCCAAAAAGCTCTACGCTACCGCTAGCAGTCCCACCGATGGGACAATCGCGGCAGCAAAGTAGTGTAGCGATCCCCAAGCTACCTGGAGTATCTATACTAACCCGAAGCGCAAGCGAGGGCCCTTGATGCTTTCCCCGGCTTTCCGGTCCTCGCTTGCGCTTCGGGTTAGTATTGCCGATCCTGGGCTGCCACCCTGCATTCTGTACGCACCCCGTTTTGCGGGAAAAGTTTGCCTATTTTAACTAATTGGGCGAACCGGAAAAGTTAACTGAATCGTCAGAGGCGACTGTCCGATAGTGCATGTTGAGATCCTTTCCCAGGCTTAGGCCGTAGTCTCATTTTGCAGGAAACCGACATGCTTCGCCAAAAAATCGTAATTGCTATTTTAAGTTTGGCCGTCTTCTCCACGGCTGCTATTGTCGTGGGGCAAGAATCCTCGCAGGACGAGCCAAAGAGCACGTCTCTGTTTGGGCAAATTGACCAGTTCGGGAAAAAGCTCGTGGGTGGGATTTTCCCCAGCAAGTCCGACAAAAACACACAGCAGCGAAAAGCCACGAACTCCTCGAGCAGATACCGCCGGGCAGCCATACAGAAGGGCTTCAATCAACCCCGTGCCGGCAGCAATCTGCAATCCAAACAACAAACCGCATCGGCCAAGGCGAAGACGAATTCTGGCCGTAACGTTGATGTACGCTATCCCAACCAACCGAGCAAAGATAGTCGCTATAAGACGAGTTCAACGCCTGCAAGCCGCCAGCAGCGTCAAAAGACTACCAACGCAACCGCCGATCAACAGCCTTCTCGGCAAGCAGTTGTCAGCCGCGGGTCGGAAAACTACCAGCCCCATCCGCTAGGCAAGAAAACCACGAGCATCTCCCGGCAGCCCGTGGAGCCCCGACAGACCGTGAAACGCCGAGTAGCGGTTTCGAAGGACAGCAGCACCCGCAAAATAACCACTGCCCAACGCCATACGCCAGTTGCCAAGGCTCAGTCGAGCGAGAAGAAACCGGTTGTCGAGAATGCCGGCGAGACTCTTCCCATACACAAACGCCTAATGGGCTTCACACGATCGGCCTTTGGCAGCAAACCAAAACAGCCGGCGGGCGAAAAGGCTATCGCGGCCGAGAAAAAAGCCCCGGCCGAGAAGACTATCGTGTCGGAACCAACTGCCAAGGTCAATTCGCACACACAGCACCCACGTGTTGCCAGACGCACACAGCAGGATGTCGCTAAGAAGGCTCCAGTACAGAGCAACCCAGTACAGAGCAACACCGCCAAGAAAACGCTCAACAACAAAGACAGCGACCCCGACGTGGCGGCGGCCCTTAGCCAGTCGCTCGCAAAACCAAAGGTAGCGGCCAAGCAATCACCCACCAAGGCACCACAGCAGCCGGTCACGGCAAAACCGGCACTCACCCACAAAAAGCCTGCCACGAAAACCGTATTGCCGACAAAATCGCCGGTCACTAAAAAAGCACCCGTTGTCAAAACGCCCGTTACCAAAGCCGCCTTACCCAAACCCGGCGTAGCCAAAACCAGCATCCCCAAAGCGGAAACGCCGAAAAAAGCACTGCCCAAGGCGGGCGTTGCTAACGCGGGCGTTGCAAGTGCTGGCACCACTAACACTGGCATGCTCTTCGAACGACACAGCCCCATGCTCAACGTGCGGACCATGGGACCACGCCAAATCAGCGTCGGTAAGGAATCGACATACACCGTATTTATCGACAACCTGGGCCAGGCCGAGGCCGCCGAGGTCGTAGTTACGCTAGAACTCCCAGAGTGGGCCGATGTGCTGGGAGCCGATCCCAGCCAGGGAGCCACCCGCTCGCTGCGCTCCGGCAACGGCATGCGTCAGTTCGATTGGCGGGTTGGGACTTTGGCTGCCGGCGCCAGCGAGAAGATCGCCTTGCGGATCGTGCCCCGCGAAAGTCGCCCCATCGACATGGGCGTTAGCTGGAACTTCAAGCCGGCCGCATCGCAAACTGTAATCGAGGTCCAGCAGCCCAAGATGGAAGTCCACCTCGAAGGACCGCGTGAAGTCGCCTTTGGCAAGAGCCAGAATTACAAGCTGGAAATTTCCAACACGGGCAACGGCCCTGCCGAAGACGTGGCCATCACGCTCATGCCGGTCGCGGTCGGTTGCGGACTGCCCAGCACACATCAGTTGGGCGTCTTCCCGGCCGGTAAGAAAATGGTGCTGGAAATCTCACTCACGCCCCGCCAGACCGACGGGCTGTCGGTGAAAGTCGACCTGCACAACGAAGGCAAGATCTGTGCCCAGTTGAACGAAAAAATTCTCGTTCGCAAGGCCGAACTGGAGATGGTCGCCGACGGGCCCAACATGCAATATGTGGGCACGGTAGCCACTTATCGGATTCGACTGCGAAACACGGGCAACGCGGACGCCACGAACCTCAACGTGGCGGCGCGAATTCCTTCCGAGGCCAAATACCTGGGCTCCGACAGCAGCGGCAAGCTGCTCGAAGACGAGGGCAAGGCCGTCTGGTCGGTGCCGTCGCTGGCCGCGGGCAGCATGAAGATCTTGGAACTCAAGTGCGAGTTGGTCCAAGCCGGCTTCAATCGCATCGACGTCGAGACCACCGCCGACGATCAACTGCAAGTTTCCACGGCCGTTGCCACCAACGTCGAGGCCATGGCCGACCTGACTCTCGAAGTCACCGACCCCACCGGCCCGATCCCCGTCGGCAAGGAAACCATTTATCAATTGCGAATCCGCAACCGCGGCAGCAAGCGGGCCGAAGGCATCGAAGCCGTGGCCTACTTCTCGCAAGGTATCGAGCCCGTCTCCGTCAGCGGCGGCATGCACAAGCTCGGCGCCGGACAGGTCATCTTCGACGGCATCGACACACTCGAAGCCGGCCAGGAAATCGTCTACAAAATCACCGCCCGCGCCGACATGCCCGGCAACCACATGTTCCGCGCCGAGGTCCACTGCCGCCCGCTCAACACCAAGCTAGTCAGCGAAGAAACCACGCACTTCTTCAACGGCACGCTAGTAGCCGACCGCCCCACGGTATCACGCAAAACGGCATCCCGACCGACAATAGCTCCGCCGGCCAAAAAGCTCAGCGACGCCCATCCCCAGTCCGACAATAGCCCCACGGCTGATAATCCCACAGTGAAGCAAAATCCCAAGACAACCG
>CAZISU010000325.1:0-6639 GCA_964541935.1 uncultured Planctomycetaceae bacterium
GCCGACGCCCACGATTACAGCGGCTCAGTGACGCGGTAGGCAGCTCCCCCAGTGCGAAGGTGAAAGTCAGGCCAAACCGCCGCCAGATCGCGACTCGAAAAACGTTCCTTTGATGCGGCCTGTTCAGAAACCTCGACACCACGGCTTTGTGGAACTGCCCCACCCCCCAGTAGCGAAGAGACTCCCGTTGTTCAGAGGTCTGTTCGAAAAAGGGTGGTTAAATGGTGAATGTCAAGAATCAAAACCCCTTCCGACGGGTTTTCGGGACGCCCCTAACGCTCGCCCTCCAACCTGCTCGGGTGTGCGCCACCGAATACACTTCGCAAATTGCGGTTTCCTGCGTCGGTGTTCACGACCGACGCAGGATAACAGGTTGCCCATTCATGACTCAGGACGGTTAGACCTTGGTCACGTAGAAAAGCGTGAGAATGGGCAATCTCGCGCACTCAAGCTGCGACACGGATCGGCGGTCTTGTCTGGGCCGATTGCTCGGTCGATTTCACCGACGCCGGTTAGCGCTACATTAGATGTGCTGGCCGAGTGGCCACAACGTGAGGATGCCGTAGGAACAGCTTCGCGCTAACCTCTCTCGACCTGCGCTGCCCGATCAGGTTCATCATGAGGGCAATGTGCTTCAAGGATCCTTCGCAATATCCTCCCTCGAATTGCCGTAGACAGGTCCCACAGTGTCATGAGAACGGATGCTCGGTTCTTGAAGTACTCCTTCCGCCTCTCGAAATCAGCGGACACGAGACCGTTGTACCCGCGATCGAGCATCTGCCTGTTCGTGCCCTCCGCCACATTCATGGCAGACGAGTAGCACGTCTCTCGTTTGGTGTTGATGTCCCCGAAGAGTGACTGCATATGGATTCGTAACATGTGGCGCATTACGAATACGGAATCAATATACTTACGTTTTTCTTTCTCCGAATGGCGCTTCTCTCGCTGCTCCTCGCCGATTTCATTCCAGTCAGGGTAGGCATGGAGAAATCTCGCGATCGGCCTGCCCTGACTGTGTGCAGCCTGGAAATGCTGGAGCAGTTGTTTCAAGTCTTGTTCTCGGGGGTTTGTGCCTCGCTCACCATCTTCGGAAACGGGTTCACACACCGCATCCACGATGGCTTTGACATCATTCCAGATACAGCACAGCGGCTTGAATGTGGTGAGGTACACGAGCTTGAACTTGTCTAGAATGTACGTCCAGTTGACTCCCTCGCGAAACCGCCGAAACTCGAAATGCATTGGGCCTACTCGTTCGAGAAGTTTCACAAAGCGCTTTTGCGCCAACTCAACCTCGTTATCATGAACTGCGAGGTTGTTTCCAGGTTGGTAAAGACCATGTTTATCTTCGCTTCGATTAACCACCCAAGGATCGACCGCCATGAATCCGCGAATTGCCACCTCAGCAAATCGTCGCAAAGCAATATCGCTACGGGTACTCATGCCGCGTTCATTTATGAAGAACATTCCCAGATAGAAACGGAGATAGGTTGTCGCAAAATCAGCTTCATTAACGTCATTCCAAAGCAACCCCACCGTGAACATTTCCGCGAAGACTTCTTCGTGTCGCTCCTTCTCTTCGAGGTCCCGCTCCGATATATCCGAGCCAGTTTGGTAGCGAAAACACGACCGTCCAAGCCCAGTCATACATTCCCGGCAGAACTTATGACGGTATTCCTTGTCGGCGAGATCCGGCCCTATCGCACCAACTCGCACCAAATCACACAGTAGATGTCCGGTTTCATGTAGGTGCGTCACCAGAAACCCCGGGCGGGTCAGGTGGGCGATATTCAGACCCAGATCCGCGATGTAGTTCTTCCGTGATTTGCCCAGGTTGAATCTGCGAATGATTGCAGTGCTGTTGTGGGCAATCTTCGACGCTCCTCCAAGTCTTGCGCGAAACTCATGCCATGCCTGAACATCCTTTGCATCCTCTTCTCTCAGCAGATCATCTCTGCTGTAAACACCTTTGTTCTCAACCTGCCCGAGCATAATCCTGCGGAGAATGCTGAACCCACACTTCAATGGAACATCGGCCGCGTTGACCAGGCGATTGTAGTCACCTCGCATATCCAACGCTTCATGCCATCTCTGCGCTTGGCGAAAGCCCATCTGCGTACGGCGCTGAAGCGAGTTCTCCATCAAGCTGACCAAAGCCGTCAACTCCTCAATGGAGTGCAATGGCCAACAGCTTCAGTATTTCTGCATTTTGCCTTCCCGAAGATGTATCCCATTCTCGATATCCGAGCATTGTGGTCACTCGGAATCGAGAATCCTCCACCGTACAACTTTTTGCTTTGGGAACGGTACTCCGCAGCATGCCGCTCGATTGCGTCGGAGGCAGATGTCACCATGCGTCAATTAGATCAAGCCCTCTGGAAATATTCTGATTTGAACCAGGAAAGCAATAAGTGATTTTCACCAAGTGTGGATATGCAGTACTGTTTGGTCCAGCATGCACATCTAGATGTGTGACCTGTTACGCACGGGATTTACAAAAGACATCCGTGTGATAAAGGAGCAAATAGAATGTTACTTGAACCGAATTGCAGCAAACGCAAATGCAAGCATTACCTCGGGGTAAAAAGTGACGGAGATGAAATGACCGAACGAGTCTACTGCAAGGCATTCCCCGACAGAATTCCAAACGAAATAGCCTATGGGGATAATCTTCATGCAAAACCTCTAATAGGCCAGGATAACGATATTGTGTATGAGTACATGAACAACCCCCCTCTTACCCAGCCTTCATGAATGAACTTTATAGCCAAAATATTTTCCGTCAAATAATCCCACGGTACTAACAAACTCCCACATGCCAAAACCCAAACGAATTAACCCCGACGAACCCATCGGCTTGAAGCTAGGCGTGTCCGAGCGTCTGATGATTCAACAACTCCCGTTAGTCGAACAGGAAATCTCCCAAAAAGTTGCCGAGGCTCCGAAGAAAGAGAAGAAAATCGGCTTCACCTTGGACGAACTGGACGACCTGATTGGTCATGTCGCCGCCGAATTGAACCACACAGACGACGAATCTAAGACGCACTACTTAGAACAGATTTACGAAAAGATTGATCATTTGCTCCACACTTACACCGACCAGCCTGAACCCAAAACCGAACCTGAATTCAACCCAGAGACAGTCCAACTCAACGGATGGGCGCATTTCATGCTGGAGACGGCGCAGAAGGCTGGTATCCCGACCAATCATTACAACTGCAAGGTTACCCTTTCCAAAGCCCAGCGCCGTACCATCCTAGAAATGGATATCAGTGACGAAATTAAAGAATTGCTCACCGTTGATGCCACAGGGGCACGAACATTTGATTTCACAGCAGAAGAACTGGCTTCCATTTGTCATGCCCTCGCTGATCCTCTGTCGCAAGCCCAGGGCAAATATAGAAACCAACTCTTGAAGGCTGCCGAGAAGATTGCACATGGACTTACCGAAGGACTAACGAACAGGAAGAAACGACGTAGAAAATCATCCAAGCCCAAGACCGCATTCCAAATTAAGATCACCCTGAAGGAAATCAAGCCGATTGTCTGGCGTCGTTTCCAGGTGCTTGATTGTGTACTTCCTGAACTTCATGATGTTATTCAGATGGTGATGGGTTGGCAGAATTGCCATCTCTACTCTTACCAGACAGGCGATGCCACTTACTGTGATCCGTCTCTTTGCGAAGATATGGATTATGCCGATGGACGCAGAATCAAGCTGAGCCATCTGGTTAAGCAAGGCCATGAACAAATGGAATACATTTATGACTTTGGCGACCACTGGCAGCACCTAATTGAAATTGAGTCAGCATTTCAACCTGAAGCAGGGGTAGCATTCCCTGTTTGCATTGATGGAGCAGGAACATCGCCACCAGAGGATGTTGGCGGATCAATGGGCTACGAAGAGTTCCTTCGGGTCATCAACGATCCAGAGGATGACGAACACCAGCAGTATTTGGAGTGGTGTGGCGGCTGGTTTGATCCAGAGGCTTTTGATATTGAGTTGGTGAATCGCATTTTGGGGAGAGTGGTGTAAGGAGAGTTAGTGCCCATGGAGAGAATAGTTCTAAGTCTTGCCGATACCAATCTCGAACTTTCCCGTTCAAGGCCCCCATGTCGAACGAGCTCGTTAACCAAATGGCCGGGAGAGCCAAGAGAGTCTGAGAGCGTGGCCGAAATTGGCGATCTGGCCACTATCTTGGTTAACTGGTTGGAGAGTGTGACGTTGGGCAGACAAGCATAAACAGTTGCCACAAAGGGCGTTACGTTCGATAGTTGCGTCACCGGCTTAGCGCAAAAAAAGACCCGCTGGCTAGTTCTCCAGCGGGGATTTAGCTCCCCGAGTCGAACGCGTCGCGAACTCGTCTCTTTGTTTTGGCTCTCAGAAGTGCTTGCTGCGAAAGAACTTAGCGATTCGGCGTCCGTTTCGGTCTTCCAAAAACCATAGCAACCAGTCGCGGAAAGGTGGTTTTCTGGTTAACTCAAAGAGAGCGCTTCTGTGTTAACTCAAGAGCAAAAGTTCGAACGGAAAAACTCTATGCATTTCTAGTTTACACAAAGAGAGCGCGTGGATGTCGCGATCGGTGGCCGAACGCCTGACGAAGTCTACCATCGCAAGTATCCAGCCAATCGAAAGCCAAGCTGCCTGGCCGCGCGGGGTTCCCTGTGCTCGTCCCTGGGCACTTGTACGTGGTAAGCCTGGTGCTGAATTGACATTGGAAGTCAGCTTCTACCGTGGGCGTAAGCATCTGCCCATCGTTAATCTCAAACGTGCCGCTTGAGAAGTTAGATCGAAGCCTTTGGGATCGATCTTGCTACCCGTGCGCGCTTTGGGTGCCGATAAAACGCTTTTCTTTATCAATTGTCAAACATCAATGTCTCATCGCTTTGCGATGCGATTGTTTTCTCTATTTTGGCGTCGCTTAATATCGATTGTGTCCATCAATATGCGGTATATTATTCTCCGTCATCCCGGTTGTCAATATTCACTGGACCAACACAGCGAGTTGGGCGTATCTCGCGGCAAACGGTGAAAAATAACACCTGATTTGCGCAGCTGGATTTGGCATTTCAAGTTCTCGGCGGCATCAATTTTATGCTTCATTCATCGATCTTTTTGTCTGACATTCTTTTTGTACATGACGGGGCGCGTTAACTTTGGAATTTTACGGTTTGGATTCATCAACCTTATGTTGTTCGCTCGCTTTGTCAAACTCCTCTGCTGGGGCTTGAGGACGATTCTCCGATTGGAAATCGCCTCTATCCATAGCAGCAGGGACAGAGAGGTCATCAAGAGAACGGCTGCTATCTCCAGCAGCTTCCTTCGAGGCCATTGATGCGCCATCACGTTCAGTGGTTGGGTGCCCCTTTTCCGTTTTGTAATTATTGTTGGCGTCGTTTCTTTCTTTCTTAGAACCACTTTCGATTTTCATTTCCAGTCCTTTCAAATACTGTTAGGTAGATCGAATTAGGGATACTGCTTATAGAAAAAATGCCGCAGCAACGATGCAGGCAGTCAAAACAACATGTAAAAGGCTTTTCACGCGCACGCTTGGTACTTTTCTGGCAACCTGGATTGTTTCCAGTGCGATTAGCCCCCCGCTAAGCAAGGCCAGGTAACCGGCAACACTCCAAAGCGGGTTGAGCCATGAAAACCAACCAAGTAACCAAGGTAGGATCAACCATAGAATGACTGTTGCAGCAGCACAGCCGTAGAGAACGGGAACGTAAACAAAACCGCATTTCCTACACACGAAATTCCCATAGGCGATGCAGCAATTGCATTGAGGGCACTGCTTCAATAAAGGGCTGGAGCGTTTCCGGGCTGTGCCTGCAGAGCCAGCCGTTTCATCCTCTGCTGCGTGCTTTTCCGCGGCACCAACTTCAGCGGGCAAATCCTGTCCGATTTCCGGAGAAGACGAATCGCGATCAGGCATGTCTTGTGGACTGACGGAAACATTCGTGTCGGGATTCTGGCTCGCGGAGGACCCAGGAGAGGCCGCAGCCTTTCGTCTTGAAAGCAAAGCAACCACTTCCGGGTATGAGAGCCAAGTGTTCCCATCGTCTATCGAGATACACTTCTGGTTGTTGCCAAACTTCCCCTCACTTTTCAACTGCATCAACTGCTTTGAGCCGACAACAACCGGTTCGTCTGAAATTGCCAATAAGAATTGCATGCAACACCTTGTCCATTCTAGGAGAAGTACTATCTATTCGTCCCCGTGCTTCCAGTTTAGTTTTTCGGTGAACAACTCCCAGCAGAAATCGGGGATAACGATCCCCTTATTGATTGTCGCCGAATGCCATAAATGAATAAAGACGCACCACACCGAACAGGTGTTCTCTTCGGAACAATGGGCGGCCAGTTCCGAGGACGCTTCGATAGACCTGTCCCAGTACGTCCGATTGTCTATGTTGTCGTACAGGAACCTCTCGGCGTAATTGGCACGAAATCGGTCGGTTATTTCTTTGTGTTCTACCATGCCCCGTAGCACATCGTTCCGCCAGATGCATTTCTCGGTGCATTGGTCGCAAGCGTACCCCCAGGGGCCTTTTTGATAGGCCGAGACTACGCCCTGCATGTGCCGGCGAACTTCCTCGTCGGAACTCGAAGCGAAACCCAAACCGGGGAAACTTTGC
>CAZISU010000326.1:0-6632 GCA_964541935.1 uncultured Planctomycetaceae bacterium
CGTATACTACAAATGTACTACTTTTGCTGTCTTGATGCGAGGACAGTTCAATGTTCCCAACACGACGAATTGCCCTTCTACTGGGCCAGGACCTGAGTTTCTGCCGTAATATGATTCGCGGGATTCGAGCGTACGCGCTGATGAAAAAGGATTGGACTTTTCGCAACGCGCCGTGCGATATGCAAGCCATCCCGCTACTGCGCGACTGGAAGCCGGATGGCATCATTGCGAACCTTTTCGATCACAAAGTGGCTCAGGCAGTGATCCAGTTACGTATACCGATGGTGGATACCGCGTTTACTCTGGAGGGATTGAATCTACCGGTCGTGGACGTGGACCATGCAGCCGTGGGCCGCCTTGCGGCAGAACACTTTCTTGGGCTAGGGTATACCAATTTCGGTTTTTTGGGTAGCGGAACTGCACTCTACTCAAATATGCGGGAAGCCAGCTATAGTGAATTATTGGCTGGATTCGGTCATGATGTTTCGAAATGCTACGTCGAGTATCTGCATCAAGTACCCACTACGATAAATTGGAAGGGCGACGAGCAACAGACGCGGAAATGGCTTGAAAGCCTGCCCAGGCCGGTGGCGGTTTTTGCCTGCAACGACGTGCCTGCCCGAGGTTTAGCCGACACCTGCCGTCAGATGGATTTGCGTGTACCAGAGGATGTGGCCATTCTCGGGGTGGACGATGACGAGTTGGATTGTTCGCTCACCTATCCGCCACTTTCCAGTGTGGCAATTCCGGCCAAACAGATCGGATACGAGGTGGCCGAATTGCTGGATCGGATGATAAGGGGCGAGTCGGTATCCAAGGAACCCCGATTCCTACCACCGATTCGCGTGGTAACCCGACAATCCACCGATACGCTAGCGACCGACAATCCCATAGCGCTGGCCGCCGTCAGGTACATCCGTGCCCATTCTTCGCAAAACATCGGCGTAATCGCCGTGGCCAAAGCGATCGGGGTGGGCCGCCGTGAACTCGAACGGACGGTCCGCTTGCTTTTGAATTGTTCCGTTCTAGAGGAAATCCGGCGAGCCCGGGTGGAACACACGAAAGAGCTTCTGTCTGCCACTAATTTCCCTATGTCCGAGATCGCCAAACAGGTAGGCTTTTCCAGTGCCCAGCGAATGGCCGTGGTGTTTGGACAAGTGACAGGAATGTCCCCGAAGGCCTATCGCTGCCAGTCGCAGGTCTAGGATACACTCGCCGCCGAACGATTTCCCCGCATGGTCGTTTCTGAAGAGCAACGCTCCTCTCTCGTCGCAAAACGACACAAAATATTACACAAATGGTCGTTTCGCTCTCTGTGCGGGTTATTAAGATGGAAGATATAGTTACTAGCCCACAATCTTTGATGTACAGAACAACCGTCCGATAGGAGTTAATTGCAATGTCCGGCCCTGGAGCGTACTGGATTGGCGAGGAGGAACGGCGGGAGGTCATGGAGGTTTTTGACTCCGGTCACTTTTTTCGTTATGGCGATTTCAACGATCCGACTTTCCTGCACAAGTCTTATACTTTCGAGCAGGAATTTGCGTCGTACTGCGGAGTGAATCATGCCCTGCTTAGCAGTTCCGGGACTAGCGCCATTCTTGCCGCTGCCAGTGCGATGGGATTGAAAGCCGGCGACGAAGTGATTGTGCCGGCCTACACCTTTGTAGCTTCGTACACCTCGTTGCTGTTTCTGGGTATCGTTCCGGTGCTTGCGGAAATCGACGAGAGCTTGACTATCGATCCCGAGGATATCGAACGCCGCATTACTCCCCGCACCAAAGCGATTATGCCGGTCCACATGTTGGGCAACCCCTGTGACATGGCTGCGATCATGGCCATTGCCGATAAGCACGGTCTGATGGTATTGGAAGACGCTTGCCAGGCCTTGGGTGGAAGCTACCGGGGACGAAAGCTGGGAACCATCGGCTCGATGGGCGCTTTTTCTCTGAATGTTTTCAAAACCATTACGACGGGTGACGGTGGCGTGGTAGTTACAAACAACAAAGATCTTTACGAACGGGCTTTTGCCATGCACGACCAGGGGCACAAGCCCTTGCGTACCGGCGTCGAGGTGGGAACACGAGACATCTTGGGGCTGAACTTTCGCGTCAATGAACTGGTCGGAGCCATGGGACTAGCACAGCTTCGCAAACTAGATAGTATTGTGGCGACCCTTCGCGAAAAGAAGAATAAATTCAAGCAGGGTGTTTCAAACAGCAAGGGATTCCGGTTTCGCACGCTCAACGACTCGGAGGGTGAGTGCGCCACTTTATGCACGGTGATTTTCAACTCATCCGAAAAAGCCGCGCAGATAAGCCAGGCTCTCAATACAAGCACGGTCGACCAGAGCGGTTGGCACGTCTACTGCAACATGGAACACGTCTGTCATCGCCTGGCGGAATTGGGCCAGCCACACGGCAAGGGAGCCTATCCCCGCACCGATGACATTCTCAGTCGTGCCGTGAATATCAGTGTCGGTGTTGTCGACGGCGGACTGGGCTCCGGCTTCGGCATCAATATCAACTCGACCGACGATGAGATTGAAGCTGCGGCCAACCGTTTCCGAGAAGCGTGTGCAGACACAATAACGGTTAAGCCGGGATTAGAACCCGTGGATGTGGAATAACTCAGATAAGAAGATTTGCCAAACGGGACGACTAACAACCTTTTCATCTAAACGAAAAAACGACTATGAGACTTTGCGTTTTAGGAATACTGCTAACCTTGGCTACGATTGCCGTGATGAAATCTACGGTTATCGCCGCGGAGCCGTTTGTCGTGGCGTTTGAAGGTGATTTGGTTGCCACGTCCGGACAGACGCCTCTCGAAGCCTCCCGGGTAACCTTCGCGCCGGGCAAGTCGGGCCAGGCCGGCGTATTCGGAAAAGGTTCTCGACTCACCTATCCGACCCAGGGTAACTACGACCCGCAACGCGGCACCGTGGAAATGTGGGTACGGCGCCAATGGAGTGATACGAAGTCTAAGTGCAACCGCATTTTTTGGACGATCCAAAGCGACAAGGACCAGCAAAACCGGACCTATCTTAGTTTTCTGGGAACCGGCTCCCAAGGCAACGTCTGTTTCTTCAGTGGCGGCTGGCACCATGAGGTGAAAGCCATGCTGGTTTGGAAAAAAGACACTTGGCATCATTTGATGGTTTGTTGGGACGATAAACTGCGCTGCCGCGCGCTTTACATCGACGGGGAGTTCCGAGGAGCCTGTACTAGCGATCGCAACATGCCAAGCACCCAGCCGGCTTTCCATATCGGGTATGATCCCAAATCCGGCCGAGGGGCCATGGCCGTCATCGATGGATTCAAACTCCACGCCGCAACCATCCCAGCCGATTTTCTCAAAAAGACCAAGAATACCGAAGCACACCTTAAGGCCAAGGCCGAGCGGGCCGCCTTGGCTAAACACCTTGGCGAGACCTATTCATTCGACCGCGTCGAGAAACAACGGATTGAAGTCACGCGTGAAGACCTGCTGGGAATGCCAACCGCGCTGACCAAGCGGGTTCCCATCCAGACCTGTTATCATCCCGAGGTGGTCATGGTCCATCCCGACCTGTCCATCACACTGGGCCGTCAGCCGGAATCTCTCACGCTGGGTTTTGCAATGGGCGATGAAGCAACGCTGCCCGATATGTATCAGGTCACCAGAAAGCTTCGCAACGGCTATCAACCCATCGTGGAAAGCCGCTGGGAGACTGGACCGCTTACCATCGAGCAGACGGCCTTCTGCGTCCTTGCTGACGACGAAACCGTGGCCAAGGGCACGGAGAAACAATATGTCGTCGTCCGCATGAAGATAACCAACACGAGCGAAAAGATAGTCGAAAATGCGCTGCTGCTGATGATCGGCCGTGCGCATGACACTCAGTGTGCGAACTATCTGCCCTTTGTCCCCAGCTTTTCGCGTTGGCAGGAGGAGTCGTTGGGGTTGAAGGTCCAGGGGCAGTCGCTAGTGTTGGGCGACCGGGTGTTGCTATCGCATCGAAGCGGCATGCCCGCACCGGCCGCTTTCCACTCAGTGCTAAAACTTCAGCCCGCCGCGAAGGGCAGCCCCGAGAGTTTTTGCAACTGTATGAAGTTCCCCGTGCGGCTGGAACCGAACGAGACACGCAACATCGACCTGGTCGTGTCGGGCACATCGGACCTCTACCCGACGGCATCGTGCAAGCAGATGGCCGCCGTCGACTACGACAAAGCGTTACAGCGGGCCGAAACGCACTGGGATCGGCTGCTCGGGCCGGGCATGAAGCTGAGCACGCCCGACGCTAAGCTCAACGAGATCTACAAGGCGATGATACTGTCGTCGCTGCAGAATTTCCGCAATATCCCCGACCGCCAGTGGCACGAACCGGCCCAAAGTTGCTTCCACCTGGAGGGCGTTTGGCCATGGGAGTTTTCGCACCAGGCCGTCCCGCTGGCCTCGATTGGGTACCACGAGCAACTGGAGCCTTCGCTGCGGTTCTTTACCCATCGCCAGGTGGGCGTGGGCCCACACGCCGGCACGAAAGGCCCCCAGGGAAAACTGGATTCAATCGAGGGCTGTTTCGTCGGCAACTGCGGATTGTACTGGATGAATGAAACGGGCGCAATTCTCAATGCCATGGCGGGCAAATATCTTTACTCTCGTGATGACCAATGGCTAAAACAAAACAAGCCGAGCATCCTGGCCGCCTGGAGCTTTATCCAAAAGGCCCGAGAGCAGACGCGAAAAAACGCCAAAGATGCCAAAAACACCAAAGACGGTAAAGGGGACATTTTCCCCGGGCTTCTGCCGCCGGGCCGCGCCACCGACGGCCGCGATTTCAGGCAAATGTTCGGCTTCAGCGATAACTTTACCTGGAACGGCATGAACCAGATGGCCAAGGCGTTCCGCAAGGCCGGCCTGCCCGAGGCCGAGCAAATGGCCCGCGACGCGGACGAATATCGCCAATGTATCCTGAAGGCTGCCCGCCGCGCGCAGATTACCGATCCAGAAAACGGCCTGGTGATTATCCTGAATTTTCTCTCCGGCGAAGGTGTCGCGAACGAGGGCAGAGTGCTCAACAACCATTATAGCATAGCCATGTGGCAGACGGGCCTGCTAGACGCCAACGACCCGCGGTTCGGCGATAAAATGGAGTGGCAACGGCGCAAGGGCGGTTTTTTGATGGGGCTTTCGTTCCCCTTCCCGATTGGGTCGAGCTATTGGTACATCGACTGGGCCGCGCCGGGAATATACATGAGCCACCTCGCACGCGGCGAGTACGAGAAGGCACTGTTGGACTTCTACACGAACCTTATCTACAGCATGTCGTCAGACTGCTACCAGACGGTCGAACGGATCGACATCACGGAGCCGAACTATGCACCATTCCAGTCAAATCCCTCGGGCAACGGCCGCGTTATCGAAATGGCACGGCGGATGGTGATCGACGAGCAGGAGTCGGGCGTCCTCTGGCTGTTGCGCGGTTGCCCGCGGCGATGGTTCGCGCCGGGCAAGACGGTCGTCGTGGAAAACGCGCCCACGCTGTTCGGCCCCATGTCGCTCCGCACCAGCGCCGACGACCGCACGGTCACGGTCGACATCGAGGCCCCCTCGTGGGAATCTCCCCGCGAGATACGCCTCGTCGCACGGCATCCAAAACGCCGGGCATTGAAGAGCGCTACGTTAAACGGAAGCAAATGCACCGTGAATAATGACTCAGTTGGAAATGACATCGTGATTATTCCCAACCCCAAGGGGCATTTACATCTAGTTTGCACTTTTGAAGAAGAGAAACAGAACTGAGGAGAACGCCCGCAAAGTGTGGGCAAAGCATTGTTTTATTACCCAGTTTCAACCTCGGAGTTACAAAAATGTTTTATTTAAGAACAGCCGTAAAACTTTTTTTGTGTGTGGCGATGATAGTCGGCTTTGCAACAGATGTGGCCAGAGCTGACACGCAGTCTATTTTGGTGTCAAGCATGAACACGGATCAAGTGCTGATGTACGATCCTAGCACGGGGGCTTATGCGGGCGTTTTTGCCGACGGGTCTTCCTTGGGAACAGATTCGAGGGGAGGACAAGTTTTGGACGAGCCGACCGGGATAGACATCGGGCCCGACGGGAATGTCTACGTCGGCTACCGTGGTAATGGCTTTGACTGGAACTACGGTGGTATTGTGAAATTTTCTCCAACTGGCGCCTATCTTGGCGAGTTCTACATGGGGCACGGCAATATCTCGGACGTCAAATTTGCCCCGGATGGCAACTTGTACTTCACCCGAGTTGGGAGACCAGTAGAGCGTGTCCTCGGGCCGAACGACCCTAATGCCGGTATGCTCGATCCAAGCTTTTCTACCCCCTACGGTGTGGAGGCATGCGAAGGACTGGCTTTCGTCGATAACGGCGATGGCAGTTACGACTATCTTGTCAGCATGAGAGATACTGCCACGGTGGAACGCCGCCAAGCGTTGGACAGTTTTACACTGGTTAACACGTATACGCGTCCGACCACTGTCGAAGGAGTCACAGATGCGACCAACTACGGGCTAGAGATCGGACCCGACGGACGGTTGTACCTTGGTAGCGGGAAAAACATATGGGTAGCGGATTTAGAGGACTCTGTCATGACGCTGTTTGCGGACGGTGACGAC
>CAZISU010000327.1:0-6620 GCA_964541935.1 uncultured Planctomycetaceae bacterium
GTGCAACCGCCAAGGCCGTCCGCTGGAGATCATTGCCTCGCCGCCCATCATGACGCCCAATCCCATCGAACAACTGCGCGCAAACTTCGTCGATTGGCCCTCCTGGGTCGCGCTGGGGCTGGTCGACGGGCTGGCACCCGACGGACTGCCATACGATCCCAAGCGGCCCATGGAGTCGATTGCTGATAACATGCACCAGGTGCGTGGCATGATCGGTGGTCGGGCGAAACTGTATTGGTCGATCCGCAGTGCCTATGACTGGGGCAGCGGGCTGCGTACGATCGCCAAACTGACCAAGCAGTCTACGGAAAAAACTCTGGCCGACGTGCTGAGGATGGCCTGGGAAGACGGGGCCCACGGTGTGCAACTCGACACCTTCGACCCCGGCTGCGAAACGTCCGAGTGGACCGCAACGCTGCGCAAGCTCACGGAAGGGCCCTACCGCACGGTCAACGTGCGTTCAAAACCATCCGCGAAAGTCAAGCCGGTCGAGACCAACTACACTCGGCCGCCAGAAGTCGAATTGCCCGCGATGCCCAAACCCGAGGCTTTGGAAGACCGCATCACGGCACGGCGTCTAACTATCGGCAATTGCAACGACTGCGAACCCCGTTTCTCGCCCGACGGCAAAACGATCGTCTTTCATCGCCCCGTCGGCGACGAGGCCGCACACCTCTGGACGGTTTCGAGCGATGGCGGCCAGGCAAAACAGCTTACCAGAGGCAAAGTTCACGATCTTTTCCCAACGTTTTCGCCCGACGGCAAAACCATCGCCTTTTCTTCCGCCAGGGCCGACGGGCGTTACTATCACATCTATCTGATGCCGGCCGCAGGCGGGAAACCGAAGGCGATCACCAGTGGCAAGGCCACCGATACCCTGCCCTGTTTTACGCCCGACGGTAAAACGATAGTATTCACTAGCACCCGTGGAACAGACTTCTACAACCAATCCAACGTGCTCTACCAGGTGCCAGTCGAGGCGTCTGACGGGGCCAGCGGGCCGCGAACCATGGGTATGTTGAAATACGCACAAATCCAGCCCAGCGTTTCCCGCGACGGCCGCTGGATGGCCTTCACGGCGTTGGATCAATACGAAAACGTCAACTTCTACTCGTGCATCGCCCCCTTCGGCAAGCCGGATCAGCGCGTGCGGCTGACTTCAGAGAACGAATGTTGTCACGGTGCGTCGATTTCGCCCGACGGCAGGGCCGTGGCCTATAGTTCGCCGGGCCCGATGCGGCAATGCGGTTGGGACATCTGGATTCGCGACGTGCGGAGCGACAAGCTCTATCGCGTGACCAATTCGGCGGGCAACGATCGGGCCCCCTCGTGGTCGGCCGATGGACGGCAGTTGGTGTTCCAGAGCAACCGTGAAGGAACGTACGCGATTTACACGGTCGACGTTTCCAGCTTGAAATTCACGTCGGGTAAGGATAGCGAGCCCAGGACACAAGAGCAGAAGCCAACGGCCGGCTGCGTCGACGGCGACACCGATCCCGAACACACAAAACTGTCCTGGGGCGAACAGGTCCGGCCGGCCCTGGACTACAAAAACCGCAGTTTCGGCCTGGATCTGGGCCGCAAGCAGCCGATTGAGTCTGTTACTTTCGTTGTCGACATGCCGCGCGGCGATTGCCGCATCGACAAGGCCCACACCGAGGTCTACTACGGCGACACCAACAGCAAGTTCCAACGCTACACGGGACCGCTCACCTTTACAAAGACCTGTCCCGCCGGCACGGTTTTGATCAGGCTGGCCGACCTTGAAATAAATGCAACAATAATCAAAGTCCGCTTCGTCTATGCAGATGAAGAATACACGGCCGTTTGTGGCAAGTTGTCAACGGCGATGCAAGTTAAGCTCGCCGAGGGGCGTTCAACTAAACCCGCCACACGAGTTTGGACAACCCTGCAAGGCAAGAGCCGTCTGTTGGACTGGTTGCCCACGCTGGGCGAGTGGACTGCCCAGGGGCACGAGCTATCGGCCACCGACACACCGCAAAGCGACCTCTACAGCGGCGAGGGTGCGCGGGTGTTTCTGCCGCAAAAGATTTGTGGCGATTTCGAGTTGAGTTGCCAGTTCCAGATGCCCGCCAACTCGACTGGCGCCGGCGGGCCAATTGTCTATTTTGGTGCCCAGGAAGACGGCTCGCTGTATGCTTTCCGCTACGTGAACTATTGGGGCACTACCGTCTTGCAAAAGAAGCGGCCCGGTCAGCCTTGGGTTGAAATCGGCTATACCACGGGAAGGGATCTGAGCGTGGGCGTGTGGCACGACCTGCAAATCACGGCCCGCGGTCGGACTATTACCATCGCGGTCGATGGCCGCAAGCTTGTCGAGAGCAGCGATCACTCGGCGGCCGACGGCATGATCGGCTTGGGTTGCCAGGTCCGCCAGATTCGCTTTCGCGACATCCGCATTGTTGCCGACTCGGTAGAACCCGTCGTCAGCGCCCCGCCGACCAGCGAGCCGAAGCCCTATCGCGTTGTCTGTGCCGATGCCGGGCACGGCGGATATCAGGCGTTCCCCGGGCTTTGCCGTTTGAAAAATGGCGATCTTGTGGCCGTCTTCTATGCCGGCTGGACGCACGTTTCGCGGCCCGGCGAAGAGGAACGTAAAAACGGCGGGGCGATAGCCATGTGCCGCTCGAGCGACGGTGGCAAGAGTTGGAGCGCTACACAAACCGTGCTCGACACGCCTCTGGACGACCGCGACCCGGCCATCTGGCAATGCGACGACGGCACGCTGATTGTTTCGGCCGCTACGGTCGACTGGCCAAAATACAAGCCGCCCCACGACGACTGGTGCTATGTCTACACGGTGCGTTCGAGCGACAACGGCCATAGCTGGTCTAACCCCGAGGAAATGAAGGTCGGCGAGAAACGTTATTTTACCGCCTGGACCGAACCCCGACGGCTCGCAAGCGGCGAGTGGCTGTGGTCGGTGTATCGCAACTGGGGATCGAGTTTGACGACCGCCTTTCTGCGATCCGTCGACGGCGGGTTGACCTGGGACGGTCCGCAGCTTATCAGCGAAACGCATAACCAAAACGACGAGCCCGACATCTGCCAGTTTCCAGACGGGTCGTTATTCTGCGCCATGCGACCGGGCACGCAGCCGCATATGTGTCAGTCGCGTTCGAACGACAACGGCCATAGCTGGACCACACCCGCTCCGCTGCCCTTCCACGGACACTGTGCCAACCTGTTGCACACCAGCGGCGGCGTGACCCTGTTGGCCGTCCGCGACACGGGCATGAATATCCGCTACAGCTCCGACGAGGCCAAAACTTGGGCCGGCGCGGTAATGATCGATCCCTGCGGCGGCGCGTATTCGCAGATGGTAGAGTTGCCGGATGGACGGATCCTTATCGTTTATTATACCGAAGGAAAGAAGGCACAGATCCGAGCACAAGTCTTGCGGGTGGACAAGACTGGTGTAACGGCCGCGGATTTCTAATTTTGACTTTTTCAACGGGATGTTTGAGAAGGTCTCACGACTCAGCGTTCCACTCGTGATTAAGATCTTCGTCGAAGGCAACCTCGACAAGCGGGTAGCGCGGCCGGGGCGGAGGATCTTGGGCAGCGTAGCCCATCGGCATGAGGGCCACCGGGTAGACGCTATCGGGCAGCCGCAACTGACGGGCGACCTCGTCGGCTTTCATGAGCATTACCCAACACGTGCCCAGGCCCAAGCTGGTGGCGGCCAGGCTCATGTGGTCGATGGCGATCATGCAATTGGCCGTAATTTTGGCGTCGGGATCAACGCCGGCCATTTTCGCGCGATCTTTATAGATCTTGCCGACCGTCTCGATTACCTCGCTGTCGACAGCCCCGATATCTACCAGTTCTTTGCTGCGCCGCAGCCACTTGCGAAACCGGCGGCGATCTCCCAAAGCCACGATCACCACCGGTGCCTGGCGGATCATAGGCTGGTCGTATGCCGCCGCGCAGAGTGCCTGGCGGGCTTCTTGCGAACGCACGACGACGAACTTCCAAGGCTGGGTGTTCGTGCTGGAAGGGGCCAGCCGGCCGGCTTCGAGAACTTGTGTAATCAAGGCCGGGGCGACTTCGTCCGGTTTGAAACGGCGTATCGAACGACGGCTGAGAATTGCTTCTAGCGTATTCATGACACGAGGCCTTTGGGAAATAACGGTTTGTATTAAAGTGAAAATATGCCGGCGCGTTATTAACGCGGGGACAAGCCCCGCCGCTAACATGCGTTTATCTTAACCTACGACTTAAAATTGCCAAGGCCGTGGTGTCGCGTTTGGCTAGGATTAGAACCGGATCACTTTCACCGGCGGTTCTTGCTCCGCCGACGCGAAGCTCTTGTCGAAGTTTTTGTGGATCGACCGTCAGGCCGCGTTGCTTGATTTCCAGGCGGGTGATGCCGCGTTGGGCCAAAAAACGCTTGAGCCGCTTGCGGTCGAAAGGCAGGACTTCGTTGACCTGGAAGCAAGCCGCGAGCGGATCGCCGATTGGGCGGTCGGACGTTAGGTATACGCTGCCTGCCGCAAGACGCTCAAGCCCATGGCGTTGGGCCAGTTCGCCGGCCAAATCGGCGGCCAGAACCGCGGGGTCGGGCTCGTAAATGAACTGGCCCACATCGGCTGCCGTTGCTATGCGCACCCCCGGGCGGCCGGTAATCGAATGTACGGTCGGTTCGTCATCAAGACGGTCGGCGTGTAGCAGCGTGGCTCGTCGCAGCCCGGGTGAATGTGCCAAGCGGCCCAGCCATGCGACCAACTGACGACACTGCCGCTGCCGCGAGATCCATTCGAGTTCCACACGTTCGGTCCATGCATCGGGCACACCAGACGCGGGGGCCAGTTTGATCGCGCCGTGCGGACACCGCTCGATCAAACGTTCGACCGCCGCCAGATCGGGGCTATGCCACTCGAGTTGCGTTGTGCGGCGGCCTTGCGGGCGACGGTCGGGGTCGAGGTGCCAGACGCAACCCTCCGGCACGGGAAAACCGGACGCATCTGCGACAACCACTTGTGCCTTTGGTGAAATGTCACGAACGTTCGCGGCAGCCAAAAGGGACACAACTCGGTCGCGGTCGACTCCCAGCACGCATGCCGCAGGGGCTTTTCTAGCAAGAGCCGCCAGATCGCCGCCGATGCCACAACACAGGTCGACGTACCCGTCGAGGTCAACGTACCCGTCTAAATCGTCGAAGCGTTGCGACTTGTAATCCGCCGCGAGCTGGTCGGTCGACTGTTCGAGTCCGACCTTCGTGAAAAACATGTGCCCGGCGTCGGCGAACTTGTCTTTGGCCCGTCGGCGCAACTCGACCTGTTCGAGCAGCAGATGCGCGCGGCTTGCGGAAAGATCGCGCCGTAACGACTGCACGAGGGCCAATTCCGCCCGGCGGTCTTGCTCCACGCGGCAAAGCCACGGCTGGGCCTGAGTGCTAACCAGCCAGCGGTAATCGTAGAGCGATGGACGGTTTGAGGCGTTGTGGTTGGTCATTTTGCGGCGTTGTGTTTTACAAGTCTCAGTCGTCGGAGCCTAGCAACCTCATGCCCTGGAAGAAAACGGCGAACAGGCCCACGGCGGCCAGCAGGGTCTTCAAACGCGCCGGCCAGGTATCGCCTGCAATCTCCTCCCAACTGGGCATTTCGATGGTTTCAACTCCGGGTTCAGATGGATTCTGTTCGTCGGGCGGCGAGGCTGCACGCCATTGGCCCGGCGCGACGGCCACTAGTTGCGAAGACGCTTGAGCAGGCAATTGTTCCCGCGACGGTGCTGAGGGATGCATGGGCGATGAGGTCGGTTCTTGGGTCGGCATGTTGCTCATCGACTGCCACGGAGCGGGCGGCGGCGTTTGTTTTGCAATCGCGGCGGCGGGCCGCCTTTCGCCGGAGAGCCCTCGATTAGCAACGCTTGCGGGGCTCGGCGGCGTACGGGCGGCGATCATGGTACGGCTGTCCGGCAGGTCGTGAAACTCGTTGGTGATGGAGGCCAAAAAATTCCGCACACGACCGCAGTGGCTGCCGGTCGTTTTTCCCCAGGCGGCGCCGAACAAAACGCCTGCCAATTCGCCGCGCTGGTTGAAGATCGGCCCGCCGGAGTCGCCCTGTCTGGCTCCGGCCGAAAGTTCCAGCATCTCGAATGGCAAATCGCGGCCCGGCGAAACGAATTCCGTACAACGACCGGTGGCCAGCCGATATTTCCCGCTGCCATAACCGGCAATCGAGAGCGTTTCACCCTTGCGAGGAACCGAACCGGCCAGCCGTACCGGCGCGACGTGCGGACGCCAAATCACCAAGGCCGCCAAATCCCAATCGCGGTCAACCTTCACAATCGTCGCGCCCGAATGAAATCCGTCGGGAAAAATCACGGTCACATGGCCGTTGCCGTCGCGAACGACGTGCCAATTGGTTATCACCAAACCGTGCCGCTGGTTAACATCTACGAGTGTGCCGGACCCCAGGGACGTCCCGCCACGCTCGGGAACAACAATCCGCACCACGGCCGGATGCATCCTGGCGGCTGCCGACGACTGAAGGCAAACCGACACGATCAGCGGCAGGATAACGGGAATGTAAAGCAAAGTCCGCACGGCGTGACTCAGTTAGGTTTGAGGTTAATGGAATTTTTATAGTGGCATA
>CAZISU010000328.1:0-6616 GCA_964541935.1 uncultured Planctomycetaceae bacterium
TATCGTCGGATACGTCTAGGACCTGGCAGATGACCTTCTTGACGCGACTTTCCAGCGAAGTAGGGTGCGTCCGCGACGCACCAGATGTTATTGGTGTTCGCATAAGTAGCGCCCCTCAGCAAGTTAGCCACCGAGCTTGCTCGCGTTGGCAATGCCTACAAACCGATTGACTCCGCCACGGCCGCAAGCGGCTCGGCTAACAAACAAACCACCGTCTCACGATCCTGTTACCGGCCCCTGCAAGATCAGTCCTTGTAATACTGCTTAAATTCCTCACTCGGCTCCCGCTCCGAGTAGAGATAAAGCGTAATCCCCAGCGGGTCGAGCACGGCGAACCCACGGTCGCCCCAGGGGTGATCGTCCAACGGCATGACCGCCTCCAGCCCCTCGGCGGTCATGCGTTCGTATTCACTGTCGACATCGTCCACGCAGAAGTTGTAGATCAATCCCGCCGGCTCACTCAGCTTGTGATGAGGTTGCTGCGGCGACATGAATTGCAGCGTACACTCCGGCCGCTCGAACTCCAGATTAACATACCAACCACAGTCGAACGTGACCTTGGCCCCCATGTGCTTGACATAGAAATCGCGTGCCAGCTCAACTTCATCGGTTGTAAAGGCGGCGGAAAGACCGGTGGTTTTCATGAGATTTTCTCGATTGAATATTAAGCCCAAAACCTAAGGACCAAATTAACCAAACTGAGACGATCAACGACCATTTGCATATTGCGGCTTCTTGGTTGCTCCGGTTCAATGTCTTGTTATGTGGCATACGCGGTTGACGTTCAAAAATCTTTCATTATTTCAATTGCATCATCCTTGGAGAGGATTTTTAGTTCAAGCCGTTGAAGAACATCCTCTTGTGATGCCATCGATCGCAGCAGGATGACCTTGTAGACTTCCTTCTTTGCGTCAAGTTTTAGGTCTCGCTGTGAACAATACCCATTGTATGCCTTGGCCATGCGTTCCCAGATTGCAAGTTCGCTATCTGGATTCAAGTCACGTTTGAAGTCATCTGTCCATTTATCGATAGATTGCCCATCGACCTCGAAGAAGGTCTTATGCAGAGATTCAATGCGGGTTATCTGTTCGTCGCTTAGTTTGTCGTGTTGAATCGGCCCCGGTTGAATCTTGTCCGGGTCAATCCATTCGACTTTGTCATTCAGGTTCGCTTTGGCAGTTTTTTCTTTGGCCGTGGGTTGCTCCGCTGTTGGTGAACAAGACACAAACATCAGCACAGTACAAGTGAGTAGACACAGAATTCGATATGTGATTCGGAATGATGTCATTTTTACCATCTGACCATTGAAAATTGGACATTGATCATTGGACATTGAACCTTGATCGTTGAATCACCCTACCGCTCGATCGCCCCCGGTCTGGCCGCCACCACCGTGGCCGGTGCTTCGTATGCGCTGAACTCGGCCCACACCGGCATGTGGTCCGACACCCGCAGGGCTTCGGAGCGGCTGAGCCCGAATTCAGTCATCATGTTCAAGATGCCCCAGCGACCAGTGAACTCACCCGTCGTGCGGCGGTCGAAGAGGATGTTGTCGTAGGATTTCGTCAGCCGCGTGTTGGTTTTTTGACCGGACACGACCCAGGCAATCGAGGGCAAGCGGCCCAACTCGCCCAGGTGACGGTCGTCGACGTTCAGGTCGCCCAGCAGAATCACGTCGTCCTCGCGCGATGCGTTGTTTTGCACCGCAACGAACACGTTGTCCAGGGCGTTGAGTTCCGTGTCGGTCTCGTCGGGATCGGTGTGGATATTGACCAGATTGAATGTGAACGGCTGTCGGCCCTGCGGACAGATCGTGCTGAAGCGGGCCACAAACGGCTCGCGATGCAGATAGTCGTCGGGGTCGGGCGCCGTGTAAAGCGAGCGGCGATCGACAGCGATCTTGCGCGAATCAAAAATGTAGACGTACTGCTCCTTGCTGGAAGTTCGGCCCAGCCGCGGGCCAATCACATGCCGATAGGCTCCGCCCTGGGCGTTGATCAAATCCACGAACCGCGGTATCACCGTCTGGTCTGTGGAACGAATCTCCTGGATTGCTACCAGGTCGAAACGCCGCACGATCTTGGCCAGCGTGTCCATGACCTGCGGCTTCTTCGACTTCGAGGTGCCGAACACCTGAATGTTGAACGTGGCGATGCGGATCGTATCGCCCGTAGTGGCGGCCGACGGGGCGATTGGCGTCACGTCGGCCCGGGCTAATTGGTTTGCATCAGTTGTTCCGGAATCGGTCTGCCCTGAATTTGTCGGCGAACTGGTCGGCCGATCCGGCCGGCGGCTGAGTTCCTTTTCGATCAGCGACTTGGCGTCGCAGCCGACGAGAAAAAGCCCCAGCGTGAGGATGGTGAGAACGTGTAGCGCCGTTGCGGTCCTTCGCATATCGCATGCCTCCATGCATAGTGGTTCACAAATGGCTGAAACCGGCGCACTCGCATCGTGCGAGCCCGTGCTTCATGCACGGTTCGGTAACAACAACCAAGGCTATAAGATACCCAAAGTTAAGCTACGTAACCAGGGCAATTATTGGGCGCCCATTTGCTTTATGGCCGTGGCAGCTAGTCGCGAAAGTCGTGAGTTTTCAGTATCTCGGGAGTATTTTCCGAGTATGGGAAGTGCCGCCTTGGCCGGCCGACCGATGCGGCCCAACGCCCAAACTACTCGCTCGCGGACCGTAATAGCGATGGCAGGATTTTCGGCCGCTTTAATCAACGGCGCGATTGCGGCTTTACGCAGTTGGCCCAGCCTACCCAAAAGTGTGGCGGCCCAGTAGCCGACATCCGCGTTGGGGTCTTCTAGCAGTTTGGCCAGTTCCGGCATGTGAACTGGCGACGGCGGGCCCAATTCTTCCAGCGCTTCAGTGACAAACTCGCGGACCTCTTCGTCCTGATTGGCCATAGCCCGAACCAACGCGACGGTGGCTTCCCATGCATCGGGCCCCAGCAGGGACAATTCCTCGGCGGCTTCAGCACTACAGACGGGGTCGTCACCACCCAATATCTCAATCAACTTGTTAATGTCGTCTTCCATGTCAGTTTTTCTTCGGAATTATGGTCAGCGATTTACACAACCGATGGGATTGGATTATCCTATGTTTTATCCCGCCAGTTCACCAACCCCACCTAAAAGATAGTCGAATGCGATTCTTACCTACCTGCTGTATATCCCTGGGACTTGCTCTTTTTACCTTCTCTGCCCACGGCGGCGACAATTGGCCCCAGTTTCGCGGCCCCTTGGGCAACGGGCATACCGACGCCGTGGGGCTGCCGCTGGAGTGGAGCGAGACCGAGAACATCAAATGGAAGACGCCCATTCGCGGTCGCGCATGGTCTTCGCCGGTCGTGTGGGGAAATCAGATTTGGTTCACCACCGCCCCGCAGGGCGGCAAACAGTTGTCAGCCATTTGCGTCGATCTCGAAACGGGCAAAATCATCCACGACATAAAACTCTTCGACGTGCCCGAGCCGATGGAGAAACACCCGCTCAACAGCTATGCTTCGCCCACGCCGGTCGTGGAAGACGGCCGCGTGTATCTGCATTTCGGCAGCGCCGGCACGGCATGTCTGGACACCAGCAGCGGCAAAATAATCTGGAAGCGGCAAGGCTTGCAGTGCGACCACATGAACGGGCCGGGCGGCTCGCCTATCGTTTTCGAAAACCTCTTGATCTTCCAACTCGACGGCATCGATCTGCAATACGTGATCGCCCTGGATAAGGCCAGCGGCCAAACCGCCTGGAAGACGATGCGTTCGACCGATTTCCGCGACCTCAAGGATGAATATCGCAAAGCCTATTGCACGCCGCTTATCATCGAATACAAGGGCAAAACGCAAATGATCAGCCTGGGCGCCGAGGCGGTTATTTCTTACGACCCACGCACGGGCAAGGAATTCTGGAAGGCTTGCTACAACGGTTTTTCCAACACGGCCCGGCCCGTCTACGCCGACGGCGTGGTCTACATTTGCACGTGTTTCTTGAAAAGGTGGATGATTAGCGTGGCAGTCGATGGCAGCGGCGACGTGACCGACACGCACATCCGCTGGGAAATCAAGAAGAACGCGCCCATCAAACCCTCGCCGATTCTGGTCGACGGGCTGCTTTTCACCGTCGACGACAAGGGCGTTGCCGCCTGTACCGAAGCCAAGACCGGAAAATCCGTGTGGCGCAAACGGCTGGGCGGGGCGTTTTCCGCATCGCCGATTTTGGCCCAGGGCCACATCTACTTTTTCCCCCAAGACGGCCCCGCGACGGTAATCGAAGCTGGCCGCAAATTCAAGCAGCTTGCCGAGAACAAACTAGACGAAGGCTTCATGGCCAGCCCGGCCGTGGTCGGCAAGGCCATGATCCTACGCACGAAAAAGGCCTTGTATCGGGTAGAGAAGTAGATCTCAAAAGGGGTGGCTGGGGCAAAGCGAAGCGGTGCCCCAGTATTTCACGTCTGGGGCTTCACTTCGTTCAGCCGCCAGCCACTCGTCGAGGCCGTGCAAGCCTTGATTGCTTATATCCACATGAATCCAGTCCGGCGAGGGCTGGTCGACGAAGCAAGGCTCTGGTGTTGGGCCAGCTTTAGATGGTATATTGAGGAAGGCCGGTTTCGGGATGAAGCATTGCCCACGGTCGAGGGTTGTCCTGCTGAGTTTTGGGATGGTGCTCGATGAGGGGCTCTAGAAGAATGGATGCCGTGCCCAGCACTGGCAGGCGAGTGGCACCCTCAATCAAATTCTTAACAGTGGCACCGGGCGACGCGTAGTTTATGAAAAGCCAGCAGAGAACGGATGCAAGAGGTAGAATGCCCCGTGGTTGCTCTTCGATTCCCATATGGCAGCCTTAAAGAACGCTTCGGATTAGAATTTGCCTTTCTTTTAGCTGCCAATCTGATGCACGTCACCACATTGGTGGGAACTCACCTGGGTTCTCAAGATCGATGTCCTCGCCTACCTGCGGATCGAGGAGTACAAGGTTGTGCCGCCGGGCAAACTCCACAATCAGTCGATAAGCCTCTCGCACTTCCTCCTTCTCGCGGGGAAGGCATAGCAAGACTAAAGCCTGCCCCTGCTGAAAGTCGAGGAAGAGACGTGCCGCCTCGTACGCTACAACTTCATTGCCTTCGGGTGTTAGTCCGCGATCAGAGCAAAATGCCTCATATTCACTTCGAGAAAACTCGCCCTCCAGAAAACATCCTTCCAGTGTTTCCACGTCAAACGCATCTGGTTCTTCCCAGAGGTCAATGACCTCACAAGGGCCGTTGAGGTTCGTTTCATCGTCTAAAGTATCCAGAATCGCTTTTGCTTCGTGACGCGAAAACCGCTTGCCTCGCTGCGTCTGAAGCCTGATATCATAGGACATAATTACTTTTCCTTTATATGGTGGTTGTCGCATTAGGGCAGGAGCTTCTCTCTCGACTATCCAGCAAGTATATCACTGGGTCGCTGTATCGTAAACATTCTCGCCCGCCTTGCTGCCCGCCCAATATCCGAAAAGCGAGCCACCGATACCGCCGATAATTGCTCCAGGTACAGCGACGATACCGCCAAACCAGGCTCCTACGACAGCTCCTGCCGTCGCACCGCCTTTTTCAACAGGCTGTTAGCCGAGTCGCTTCGCTATGAAGGTTGCCCTTGCTTCTTATAATGCGGCCCCCGTTGCTTGCCGCCGCCTTTGCTTCGTCTCTCAAGCGGAGCGGTCAGCAATCGCACATTTTCCGCTCCCACCAACTCGTCGACCCGGGCCCGCATCTCCGGGTTGATTTCGATCTTTGTCTTGCGGCATTCGCAGGCCACCTGACGTCCGTCGGCCAGGCACAGCAACAACTCCAGCGAGCCGGGGCCGGGGTATCCTCGCAAAATCTCGTTGAGCTGCTCGATACCCTTTTGCCCGTGCTTGTCTTCGAAGAGCCGAATTTTCAGCCCACGCGTGCAACGGGCTTGGACATCTTCCAGCGTGATTATTTCGTTTACGATGAAGTTGGCGTCCTCGCTGCCGGGCCGCTTGTCGATCACGCCGGCGAGTATCAGAATGGCGTCGGCTTCGACCATCTCGCCGAACTCGGCGAACTGTTCGGGCCAAACTATGCAGCGCATGATGCCGGCCATGTCTTCCAGGTCGAACATGGCATAGCGGCTGGGCTTGCCCGGGCGAGGGTTTTTCGTATGCGCCAACTTGATCGAGGCCAGCATCCCGCCCAGCATAACCTCGGCCCGGTTGGGCAACGCGGCAGACGTAACGGTCGTATGCGTGCAGTAACGCTTGAGCGTCTGTTCGTGCTCGGCCAGCGGGTGGCTGGAGAGATAGAAGCCCAAAACCTCTTTTTCCTTGTTCAACAACTCCCGCTCTTCCCACTCGGGCACGTCGGGCAGGCTCACGGCGGCGGTCTCTTCTGCGCCGTCATCGTCGTCTCCGAAAAGGCTCATCTGCCCGTGCTTGCGGTCGTCGGCGGCCGAGGCTCCGGACTGCATGGCCCGATCGACCACGGCCGACAACTGCGCCCGCTTGGCCCCGAAAGAGTCGAACGCACCGGCCTTGACGAGCGTCTCCAGCGTCGAGCGGTTGGCCTTGCTGGCGTCGATTCGTTCGCAGAAATCGAAGAGACTCTTGTAGGGACCGT
>CAZISU010000329.1:0-6591 GCA_964541935.1 uncultured Planctomycetaceae bacterium
CATTTGGCTTTACCGCCTTTAGTCGATAGCTCAGGGCGTGTACGTCGAACAGTTCGACCACCGAGGAATACCGCTCCCGGCAGTGATCCCAGTGGCTGCGGCAAGTATTCGAGAGAATGCCCATGCGGTGGCTGGCCGCATTTAGCTGCGCGACGATAGGCACCACGCTGGTGTTTAGCTGAAAAATATCGCTGGCCGCCTCGCGCAGGGCTTCGAAGTCCGGCCGTGAAGCGGTTGCGTCGCAATATCTCTCGTAGAACTCGCGGCAATCGATGCGGCCGGATTCGTATTCGACCTGCAATCCGGAATTGAAAACGACCGCTTCGACCTTGTGCGGGCTGACGCCCGAAACCGTGGCGACCTGGGCCAGCATCTTCTCGACACTGAAGTTAATTAGAACGCGACCGAGATCGAAGTATAGGAATGTGGGTGGCATTTATGTTCTTGGGATTAATTAGAGGGCAGTACCTTGATTTTGACGTCTTTGTACCAGGCCTCGGCGGGCGGGCCACCGTGAATTTGCAGGGCGATTAGACCCTTCTGCGGGATTTTTTTATCCGGCTCGGTATAGTCCACCGTCTGGCGTCCGTTGATCCATAGTTGAATACGGCGGCCTTGACAGAGAATTCGGTAGTCGTTCCAGTCACCCTGCTTGACGATCTTGTTGCGTTCGTCCTTGGGCAACCCGGCCAGAACCTTACGCCGTCGCGATTCGTCGTATAGACAACCCCACCAGCCGTCGCCCATGTCGGCCTGATAGCCTATCATCTCGTGTGGTTTATCCGAGTCCTTGTCCATCCGCCGACTGCGAATCTGAATTCCAGCGTTTGCCTGCGGGCCGCCCAGTAGCTTGAACTTCAGGCGCAACTCAAAATTCTCGTATTCCTTTTCCGTGCAAAGGAATTCGTTGCGAGGCACGGCACGTTCCATCGACCCGGCCACGACAGCGCCGTCTTGAATTCGAAAGAAGTCTAAGTTCCCTTCCCAACCGTCGAAGTTCTGGCCGTTAAAAAGGGCAACAAAAAGAAGCGGGGCGGCGATGGCTTGCATGGTGATTTTCTCGGTTTGATTGCGACGGAATTCGGGTGCAATGCAATATAGCAACTGGGTAACATTGTATAAATACGGCCCGGATAGACGCAAGCCCCCCTGGGGTAATGTTCGATGTAAATGCCGGGAAAGTGGATAACTGCTTGACTTTCGCTTGCCAAACACTCCATAATAAGCTTGCTTGAGTTATTTCATGCCTGCCTTTCCTGCCCATATTATACCCGCCTTCGAAAGGATTTCTGATTATGTCCGAGATCACACGCCGAACTTTTCTCGACCGCACAAAAAACACAACCCTTGCCTTGGCTGCCGGCATGGGCTCGCTGGCCACGACCGCTGCGGCCGATGGCAAGTCTGGTGTGAAGAGCGATGGTGAAAAGCTGTTTCGTGCCGGCGCGCATGCCATGGATATAACGCCCACTTGGTTCCCGGTGCTTGTTAATGGGATGTTCCTTCCAAGAACAGCAACCAAGGCAAACGATCCCCTGCACGCCCGCTGCCTCGTGCTGGACGATGGCTCGCAACAGATTGCTATTGCAATCGTAGATAGTTGCGCGATACCGAGTAATTTAATGGACGAGATAAAGAAGTTGGCCTCAGCCAAGACCGGCATCCCCACAGATCGTATTCTGATCTCGGCAACGCACACTCATTATGCGCCGTCGGTAGTGAGCGCGTTGGGCACGCCACCAGATGAAAAGTACGTTAAATTCCTGCCGCCGAAAATCGCCGAGGGAATCGCTCTGGCGCAGAAGAATCTGGCGCCGGCCAAAGCTGGCTGGGCCGTCGGCCAATTGCCCGAAATGGCCCAATCGCGACGCTGGATCGCACGGCCCGACAAATTGATTGTAGATCCTTTCGGCCAAAAGACAACCCGTGCCACGATGCACCCGGGCTACCGCAACCCCAACTTCGAAGAACCCTCGGGACCGATGGACCCGGCGGTTTCGGTGCTGGCCGTTAAGTCTCCAGACGGAAAACCCATAGCGTTGCTGGCGGCCTATTCTATCCATTACGTGGGCTCGCCCATGCTGTCGGCCGACTACTTCGGCGTGTTTGCCAACAAGATCGCCGAGATGGTAGGGCCGAGCGATTCGAAACGACCGTTTGTGGGCATGTTGGCCAACGGAACCAGTGGCGACGCCTACATCCGCGATTACACTCTCGAAAAAGCCGTCAAGCTCGATCGCTTCATCGTGGCCGAGGCGGTGGCCAAGGTGGCCTTTGCGGCATACAAGTCGATGAAAATGCACGATAGGGTTCCGCTGGCTATGGCCGAGGAAACTCTGGAACTGGCCGTCCGCAAACCGAAACTCGAATGGGCCGAGGCGGTTCTGAAAAAGTTGGGCGATAAGGCTCCCAAAACTGGCACCGAAGCCTATGCTCGCGAACAAGTCCTGCTATCTAAAATGCCGCCGACTCGCAAACTACGGTTGCAAGCCCTACGCGTGGGCGGGCTGGGCATTGCGGCCATACCGGCCGAGGTCTTCGCGATCACCGGGCTGAAGATCAGAAGCCGCAGCTCTCTGCAACCGACGTTTGCAATATCGTTGGCCAACGGCTGCGACGGCTATCTGCCCCCGCCCGAACAAATGGACATGGGCGGCTACACCACATACCTGGCTCGTTCGAGTTGCCTGGAAACCAATGCCGAGCCCAAGGTGACCGCCGCCGTGCTGCGTCTGCTGGATAAGGTGGCCGGAGACGGGCGCGTCGAGCCCGCCACACGCAACCCGTCGCCTTATGAGGCGGCCGTTACCCAGTCGAAACCGCTCGTGCTTTTACCGTTGGACGACATGAACGGACCAGGCGCCCTGGACGTGCTCAGCGGTAAAATATTGGGGAAATTCGAAACGCAGATCGCCTACTACATGTCGGGCCCGCAACCGCCGCGGTTCCCCGGCATGGCACGCGACAATCGGGCGGCGCACTTCGTGGGCCAACGTCTTCTGATAAACCCGCGAGAGCTGGGCGAGCGTTTTGTGCCCAATAAATACACCGTCGAGTTCTGGTTCTACAACGCCATGCCCTGCGACGCACGCGAGACGACCGGGTATCTGTTTTCGCTGGGACCGCTCGACGATCAGAACCACACCGGCGACCATTTGTCAATCGGCGGTAAAGGCGACGCCGCGGGCAAGTTGATCTTCCACGGCGGGGACAAGACGGGCGGTTCCGCATTGGTCGGCAAAACAACCATCGCCATGCGCGAGTGGAATCACTTTGCTTTGGTTCGCAATGGATCGAGGGTTGCCGTCCATCTAAATGGCAACCCCACACTCGAGCTTTGCGGCGATCTCGATTCCGGACTGTCCGCAGAAATTCTTACGAAAAGCACAGTCTGTATCGGCGGCCGAAGCGACGGCTTTTGCAATTTCGAGGGAAAGATTTGCAAGGCGGCCATTTACGACCGCCCGCTTTCCGAGATTGCTGGCCACTACAAGAAGGCCACGAGCTAGTGTTTTCCGCCTGAAGGCGGAACTACAAACTAAACTCAAACAGTCGAAGTAAAAGTTGATTATATAAACACACCTGCATATACACAACTGCAGCCGTACGCCGACACCACCCGACACATGTGATGCGAGTCCTCGTACACCTACTCGCAAAACCTTTCGTAGCAAATAGTTACGGAAGGTTTTTTGTGCGCCAAATGGGGCATTGTTAGTGATATGGCGGTGTGAAATGCAGTCTGACAGGATGGGGACAATGGGTGGGTGGCGATGCTGGCACCGGTATTTTATCTATTGCTTTACTTTCGCGGTGGGGTTTCCGACGTTTACTAGGAGATTGTACCTCAGCGGTTGATCTCGCCGGTTTTCCATCGAGACAATGCATCTTGAACACCCCCCGCCCCAGAGAGCAACATGGTATTTGACTTAAATCAGTCGTATCCTGGTGATGTCAGCTTTTTCGCAGGACGATCCGACGAGACGTTATCCATGCTTGAGCACCCCCCCAGTTTAAGGTTTACACACCCGTTGCCGTACGGAGCCATTCTGCACGACGACGGCGTTCAGTTCGTGGTCGTAAGCCGATCGGCCACGGCCATGAGGGTATTGATCTACGACAAGGTCCGCGACCGCGAGCCTAGCGAGATCATCGATTTCAACCCCTCGTTGAACCGCTGGGGCGATATTTGGAGCGTTTTTGTGCCGGGCATGGGCTCCGGTCAGCTTTATCACTTTCAGGCCGACGGGCCGTTCGATCCGGAACACGGGTATCGGTTCGATCCGAAAGCTCGATTGATTGACCCTTATGCCAAGGCCTTGGCCGGACATTTTCAGTCGGCGGCTGACGGCATCATCCGCCCGCCGAAGTGCGTGGTCATGGACGAAGATTTCGATTGGCAGGGCGATAGGCATATTTGCCGAGATCTTAGCGAAACAATTATCTACGAGTTGCACGTTCGCGGTTTTACCCGATCGCGGTCCAGCGGTGTTACCAAGCCAGGAACGTATTTGGGTTTGACCGAAAAGATACCTTACCTGCAATCGTTGGGCGTGACGGCGGTTGAACTGATGCCAGTACACGAGTTTCCCATCTACGACTGTTTGGGACAGAAGCCGGCGCAACCCAATTATTGGGGCTACGATCCGTTGGCTTTTTTCTCGCCCCATCGCGGCTACGCCTCGGGCAAGGAACCGGGCTGCCAGGTTCGCGAGTTTAAGGAGATGGTGCTGGCTTTTCACAAGGCGGGCATCGAGGTCATTCTGGACGTTGTTTTCAACCACACGGCCGAAGGCAACCAGGACGGCCCCACGCTCAGTTTCAAGGGCCTGGAGAACCGCGTTTACTACATGCTCGAAGACGGGGGAAAATCGTATAAAAATTATTCCGGCTGCGGCAACACGTTTAACGGCAACCATCCGATCGTGCGCGAGTTGATCTTTAATTGCCTGCGCCACTGGGTACACAATTACCACATCGACGGTTTCCGCTTCGACCTGGCTTCGATCCTCAGCCGCGACCGGCTTGGCAATTTGGTGCCCAATCCGCCGGTTGTGGAAGCTATCGGCGAAGATCCATTGTTGGCCGACACGAAGATCATTGCCGAGGCCTGGGACGCGGCCGGCGCCTATCAGGTGGGCACGTTCGGCGCACGTCGTTGGGCCGAGTGGAACGGCCGTTATCGCGACGACATTCGCAAGTTCTGGCGTTGCGATCAGAACATGACCGGGCCCATGGCCACGCGCATGGCGGGGTCCAGCGACCTTTATCAACCCGGCGGCCGACGCCCGTACCACAGCATCAACTTCATCACCTCGCACGACGGTTTTCCGTTGAGTGACCTGGTGAGCTATGACCACAAGCACAACGAGGCCAACGGCGAGGACAGCCGCGACGGCGATAATAATAATTACAGCCACAACTACGGCGTCGAAGGGCCTACTCGACGTAAGACCGTCGAGGCGATTCGCTGTCGGCAGATCCGCAATATGATGGCAACGCTTCTGTTGAGCCAAGGCGCGCCGATGATCGTCGCGGGCGACGAGTGTCGACGTACACAACGCGGTAACAACAACGCTTACTGTCAGGATAATGCCATATCCTGGTTCGACTGGCGGTTACCCAAGAAGAACGAAGCACTACGGCGTTTCAGTAGCGCTCTGATCGAATTCCGCAAGAGTGAGCCGACCGTTCGCCAGCGCAATTTCCTCAGCGGACAACCCGTGCGGCCCGGCGGTTTTCCGGACCTTTGTTGGTTCGGGCCCGACGGAAAAGAGGTCGACTGGGATCATGGCGGGCCGAGCCTGATGTGCATGTTGGCGGCAGCCCCGCTGGAAGAGAATTGCACCCGTCCGAACCACCATATCTTAATGTTTTGCCACTCTGGCATAGATCCAAGGGAATTCCATATCCCGGAGCATGTCAGGCACCTGGAATGGAAAACCTTTCTCGACACGGGTGCCGAACCGCCCGCTGATATCTATCCCGATTTAGACGGCCCGCCACCACCACAAGACGGGCTGGCCATTTTGCACGCCAGATCGTTTGTGTGTTTTGTGGCGGTCGATCAGTGGTAGAAGTTTATCGCTGCTTGTCATCATTTTTCGCGGCCTTAGTCGTCAAGCGGTATTTCAGTTCGTACGCGAACTTTTCGTCTTCCACAAGAGTATATTGAAACCGTACGGCACGGCGTTTTCCGCTGGTGAATTCCAGCATCGGCTTCGGTTCAATTGAGACGATTTCCGCTCCTTCAGGTAATAGCACAGTCGTATTGAAGCGTTTTTTCTTGCCGACAAACCAAGATCCGCCTTTATAGGTCCAAATGTTGTCGGCTTGTGTTGCGGCTTTCGGGTTCTCGACTAAATACGTATAGGAAATTTTTGCCCCCGTTACGGGTAATATCACATCGTAACACGTTTGTTCTCCTTCCGTTGTGGTTTTGAAATTCATTTCGCGGCCTTCCTCGTCGAACCAATTAACTTTGCATGAAGACGGCACATAGAACGGGAAAGTTGGCGGTTCGCGGAAAATATTGGTGGCCGCGGCGTGCATGCCGAACCGCTCGTGCACGATATCCGTGGTGCTCACGGC
>CAZISU010000330.1:0-6586 GCA_964541935.1 uncultured Planctomycetaceae bacterium
AGGCGGTGTTCGATTCATCTTCGCTCAATGCGGCCATTTTCGGGAAACTCGAAGGACAAGTATACACGGGCGCAACCCTCATCGAAGCGTCTTTCGTTGATGCCGTACTGACCAACGCCAAGTTTACCAACGCGGATCTCACAAACGCATCGTTCGAAAATACCATGCCCGTGGCGAACGTATTTTCGGGCGCCGACTTTGCCGGCGCCACGATTATCGGCACGAATCTTTCTTCCGCAACGGATTACGGCTTCACGCAAGCGCAATTTGAGGAGACGGCCAGTTACACGAGCGGCGATCTGACGGGCGTCAAGCTCAGCAACAACGATCTAACCAACTGGGTTTTCACCGCGAAAAATCTGACCGATGCTCGTTTCGAGTCATCTATTCTAGAATATGCGGACTTCCAGGACGCGAACCTCAGCGGCGCGTCTTTATGCGAGGCTACGCTTCTTAACGCCGACTTTAGCAGAGCGGACCTTACCGGCGCTCGCTTCGAGTATGCCATCCTCAGCAAAATTAAACTTGATGACGCCATCATTACCGGCGCCAACTTCTTTGGGGTAACCTCTGCACTTGTCGTTCCCGTGGGAAGCACTTTAGAACTTGAGATAGCGAAATTCAAGAGCGAGTTTGAAGATACGGCCAGTTACGCTAGCGGCGAACTTGCCGGGCTTGGGATGGGATCTTGCGACCTCACCGGCTGGGATTTTGACGGAACGGACATGAATCTGACCGGCGCGATGTTCGACTTGTCCAATCTCACCGAAGCAGATTTTGAGGACGCGAATCTCAGCGGAGCATACTTCTATTTTTCTGACCTTACCGAGGCCGACTTAAGCGGAGCGAATCTATCGAGCGCCTGGCTCGAATATAGCACACTCGCCGGCGCCGATTTTGATGACACCATCATCGCCGGGGCCTACATGCCCATGGCCACCTATTACGGCTTCACTCAAGCGCAATTCGAGGCTACGGCCAGTTGGAAAGATAAAGATCTGTTCGATGATGAGAAGATGCTCGGCATCTGCCTGGCTTACAACGATATGAACGGATGGAATTTCAGTAGACTGGACTTAACAGACGCCGATTTCTCTGCTGCCACGCTCTACGGAGCTAATTTCACCAACGCAATAATTACCGGAGCAAACTTCTACCAAACCACAGAATTCGGATTTAATCAAACGCAGTTCAAGTCGACGCAAAGCTGGCAAGACGGCGAACTGGCCGGGATCGGATTGGAGAATAATAACCTGACGGGCTGGGGTTTCGCCAAGAAGAACTTGGACGGCGCGCGATTCTCCTGGTCCACACTCGACGGTGCCGACTTCACAGAAGCTATTGCCACCAGGGCGACTTTTAACACTGCCTCACTTATCGGCACTATTTTTACCAAAGCTGATCTCAGCGGGGCATCTTTCCTCGGTGCCGACCTTGACGGCGCCATCTTCACCGACGCCATAATCAGCAGGGCCGACTTGTCGGGGGCGACGGATCACAACTTTACGGAAAATCAATTCCAAACGACGTACAGCTACAAAGATACGCAAGGCGACGGTCTGACCGGCGTCAACCTCAGCGACAACGATCTGAGTGGATGGGTTTTCACTGAAAAGATCTTATCCGAAGCTAAGTTCGATTCATCTCTGCTCGCTGAGGCAAACTTTCATAAAGCAAACCTCATCGGAGCGTCTTTCGACGGCGCCGTGCTTACCATGACCGACTTCAGTAATGCCGATCTCACCGGCGCTAACTTCGTATATGCCGATCTCACCGATGCCAATTTTGCCAATGCAATCATTGCCGGCGCCGACTTCAGCTCGGCAACCTATTACGGTTTCACACGAGAGCAGTTCGAGTCGACTGTCAGTTGGAAAAACACTCAGATGGACGGCATTAAACAAATGGCCGGTATTAAACTGGCAAACAACGACCTCACAGGCTGGAACTTTAACAACCAGGACCTCACCGGCGCCGATTTCTCTTGCAGTATCCTTGACGGCGCAAGCTTCAACAACGCCATAATCGTCGGGGCCGATTTCACCGCGACGGTTGAAGACGGTTTTACATTCGATGAATTCAATGATACGCTCAGTTACACGGACCCGGACTTCAACAAACTGTGCGGGGTGATCTTGGACGACAACGATCTGCGCGGCTGGGATTTCAAAGAACAGAATCTGGCCCGCGCAAGCTTCCACCAGTCCACGCTCAACGAGGTTTCTTTTGAAGACGCCGATCTTCGAAAAACGAACATGAGCGAGGCTATCCTGAAAGAAACAGACCTGTCGGGCGCGAATCTAACCGATGTGAATTTCCATAACGCCTTTATTGCTAAGGCCAACCTAAGCGGGGCAGATGCCCGCGGGGCGACCTGCATGTCTTATTTATCTACTACTTCAGAATGGGATTGTGAAGTGGATAATTTCGTCAAACAGAACGGACGAGTTGACGGACTGTCCATCGGATTAGATGAATTCTTCCGCGTTTGGGATTATGATGGCTTGCCCCCCAGCGAAGAGGCATTGGCTGAGGCCGAAGAGGAAGCGGACGGGGAAGAAGTGGTTGTGTCTCCTACGCCGCTGGGGATCACCGTGGCCGAGCGATTTTTCATGGAAACGGATGAGGAAAATCTGGGAACTCCGGATGAGACATTCAGCACGCTGGTCGTGAGGCTCGAAGATGACGACTGGGGCTCGACCATCTCCTTCGACGAGGGCATCGACGTCACCTTTAGTGGAAAATTTGAAGCCATATGGTACAACGATTACTTACCCACGCCCGGTCCGCACGAGTGGCAGATTTTTGATTTCACCGGCGTGACCTTTACTGGCGACTTCCATAAATATATTTCTTTACCTGACATATCTGAATTGCCGGGACGTTGGTGGGACAGCACTGATACATTGCTGGACGAGGGCGTCATACGCCTATTTGCACTGCCCGGCGACGCCAACGGCGACGGGAAAGTGGACGACGAGGATGCGGCAATTCTGGCCGCTAATTGGCTATCCACGGAGGCGGAATGGATCACGGGCGATTTCAACGACGACGGCGTGGTGGACGCAGCTGACGCAACAATCCTGGCCGCCAACTGGCAGCGATCCGTTCCCCCACCAACCACCGTGCCCGAGCCATCGACGATTGTCTTGCTGCTGATCGGCTGTGTGGGCTGTTTGGTACTGCGACGGGGAAAAAGTGAGGGGAGAGTTTGACAGGATTAACCGGATTTACGGGATTATTTGCAAGTTTTAGGGCTTCGACATTCCTCATTTTCGCATTCTGAATTCTTTCTTCATTCTGATTTCCTTAATTCCTCATTCCCCCCACAAAAGAGGTTGCACCAAACAGCAGCCGCGGGCTATCATTCAGTATGCAAAAACATGAACTTGCCCGTCTGGAACTGCTTGCGCAGATCGACTCGCTTGTCGAGCGGCTCGGTCAGTGGGCCGATAGTGCGCCGCGGTGGGAGACCGCGCGGGAATGCCGCGTGTTGTTCGAGCGTCTGCGGGAGCGGGCCGGGGCCCTGCGGATCCGGATGGAAGCGCCGTTGGTGGTTGCCACCTTGGGTGGGACCGGGACGGGCAAGAGTTCGTTGGTCAACGCGCTGGTGGGTGAGGATGTAGTGCGCTCTGGGCGCGAGCGGCCCACGACGCTGAAACCCACGCTGATTTGCCGCCGCGATCTAGACGCGCGACGCCTGGGCATCGACCCGCGGGCGGTCGAAGTGGTGCGCCGCGACCTGCCCGAGCTGCGTGATCTGGTGCTGATCGACTGCCCCGACCCCGACACGACCGAAAACCCGGATGCCGAGGACACGAACCTGTGGCGCTTGCGTCAGCTTTTGCCGCATTGCGACGTGATGTTGGTAACGACCACACAGCAGAAATATCGCAGCGCGCGGGTGGCCGACGAGCTGGCCACGGCCGCCGCCGGCGCACGCCTGGTGTTCGTGCAAACCCACGCCGACGAGGACGACGATATCCGTGACGACTGGCGCCAGGTGCTGGGCCGGCAATATGCCACCGGGCATATTTTCTTCGTCGATTCGCTGCAAGCGGCGGCCGACGTCCAAAACAACATCGAACCCCGCGGCGAGTTCGCCAGCCTGCTAGACCTGTTAACCCGGCAGTTGGCCGGCGCGGCCCCGGCTCGGATTCGACGTGCGAATTTCCTCGACCTCGTCGATCAGGCGCTGGTCGCTTGCGGGAAGAAGATAGACGCGGCCGAGCCCAAGGTCGAGCGGCTGCGCGAGGCCGTGGTCGAACAACGCGAAGTGCTGGCCGCGCGGCTGGCCAAGCAGATGAACGACGACCTGCAGTCCAACCGCCGCCAGTGGGAAAGCCGCCTGTTGGGCAAAGTCGCCTCGCGCTGGGGTTTCAGCCCCTGGTCGTTGGTGCTGCGGGCCTATCAGAGCCTGGGCGGGTTGTTATCTAGCAGCCTGCTGTTGCGAGCGCGGACGCCGGCCCAGATAGCCCTGTGGGGAACGTTCGAGGGCGCTCGCGCGTGGCGTAAACGCCGCCAGCAGAGCCAAGCCGACAAGGGCGCCGCGCGGACGGTAAGCGGTTGCTGGGACGAAACCGAACTGCGTGCCGCCTCCGTCGTCTTGACCGGGCACGTCGTCGAGGCCGGGATCGAACGTGAGGCGGCCGCGGCGGAAAACATTGCCGACGAGGCTGCTGAGGCCGGCGGGGCGTTTGTGGAAGCGGCGGCCGACGAACTCGAATCACTGCTAGGACGCCTGGCCGAACAGCACACCGGCTGGTTTACCCGCTGGCGCTACGAACTTTTGCTGCTGGCCATGATCGGCCTGCTGCTGTTCCGCCTGGGCAAAAACTTCTTCTGGGATTCCTGGCTGGCCCCGCATCCGGTAGACGTGTTCGGGCTGGACTTCTACCTCTCGGCCACGTTCTGGCTGTTGCTGTGGTGTCTGATCCTGTTGTGGGCATTCACCCACCGCCTGCGTCGCGGCCTGGGTCGCGAAATCGCCGAACTGGCGCAGACCTGGACCAGTGCCGATACGGCCGGCGGAGTCTTTGCGCGACTGGAAAGCGATTGCGAAAAAATCGAACGCTTCCGCCAGGATCTAGTGCTCTTGGAACAAGAAGTCGCCAGCCTGGAAAAACGCCTGGCCACGCCGGAAGAGGTTTTGGGGCACCGCAAAGAGAAAGACGTGGAAGAATCCCGCCACTGAGATGCGTCTGGTTCTGATAGCGTAAAGATTTCCAATTCCCCATAATTCACCTCCCCTGGTTCCATCGTGCTACGCACCTCGATTTTTCTATCGACTATTGCCTTGCTTCTAACCTCTCTGACGGCGTATTCAGATGAAATCACGCCGCGGAACCCCATGCCCTACAAGCCCATGCCCTACAAAAACGTCGATTGGAATACCGTGTCGCGGTTGCAGGGGGCGACACATATTCACGTGCAGTCGCAGGCGATGCTCGAACGTGTCTACAAGGCCGGATTACGTTGCTTTACCGTTTCGAACTATTATCCCTCGGCGCCCTACTATCCACTCGCGTCCGTCCGCGACAATCAGTTTTGCAAAAAACAGGCACACGGTGTCATGCGTAACGGGCAATACATTCCCGGTCCGATCGATTGGAACGCGGTCATCCTCGACCACAAGTCCGGTTGGGCCAATGAGTTGAAGGTAGAGTACCGCCGCCGACTTCCGTTTGCGCTTGGTGATCCTCTTTTTTCTGAAATTCCCAAGAATATTGTCGAGGCGCCCAACGCTGAGCATCACAATTTTACCGACAGTCGAGCACACATCAACTCACCCGGCTCCCTTTTCGCCAGCGGCACATTCGACGTACGTCGGCACTTTCTGCTCGAACAAAAAGGCTTTGCTCGAGGAACCGGCATGCCGTGGCGAGACGCGTTCAAACGCATGCTCGACGGACTTCTCATCGCCGACGGCGGCGGGATCACGATCAATCATCCGATTTGGTCGAAACTACCGGCGTCGCAAATCCACGAAATGCTCGACTTCGATCCCCGCGTGCTCGGCATGGAAATCCACAACGATAGTTGCGTCCAGGATCGGCCCGAAGAAGACGCGTCGCAAAACGAAAAACTCTGGGACGCCGTTCTCGCCACCGGTCGCCAGTGTTTTGGGTTCTTCACACCCGACTGGGAACACACGTCAAACGAAAACTGGCAAGGCCGCTGTGTCCTTCTCGTCAAAGAACCAACGACCGAAGCGTGCCTGCGAGCCTACCGCCGGGGTGAATTTTACGGGGCGCTTCGCGACGGTGGTCTTGCTTTCCGACGAATCGACGCGGACCAGCAATCGGTTCGGGTAGAGCTCGATACCGACGGGAAAATCGAATTTATTACCGAAAAAGGCATCGTGCAAACATCGACCGGAAAATCGGCCCATTATCAGCTGCCCCAAGAAAACGGAAAACCGAACGTCACCTTCGTCCGCATAAAAGCCCGTGACAACGCTGGGCAGGTCCTGTTTTCGCAACCGATGTTGTTTCGGCCTACTTCTCCACAAAATCCGCTTCCTGCAAACTGATTCGAACCCGCGGCGTGCTCGGATATCGCGTTGTCACCCAAATCTCGCCCGGCC
>CAZISU010000331.1:0-6569 GCA_964541935.1 uncultured Planctomycetaceae bacterium
GAATATTCGGCCGCCGCGCCCGCGGGTATCGCAACCCGTTTGGACGAGACCGTCGGTTGCTGAATTTTGTCGGCCCGCCCGTCGGCCCGCTCGCCGGTTCGCTGGTCGATGGAAACCTTGCCTGTAACTGCAACCGTTGCCGATTTATGGGTCTTGTTTCGCACTTTTATTTGCAGCGTTGTCAGGCCCGAAAAACCGCCGTCTGCCAACGACATGTCTTCAATCGCCAGGCCGCCGTCGGCTTCTTCCAGGTCGGCGAAAAGCGTTTGGCCTTCACCTTCGGCCGGCTTGCCGTCGAGTTTGCCTTCGAAAACTATACGGTCAATTTGCAGATTTGAATTCGGCGTGGCCGCTTTGAAACGCAGGAAAAGTTGCTTGGCGGGTAAAACCTGCGACGGAATCGCGGACGTCGCGTCGCCGACTTTCTCTTGCTTGGCCAACGCGTGCCACTTCTTACCATCTGAACTGACCTCGACGGCGCAGCCGCCACGATCCAAATGGCAAACGTGGAATCGCATGTCGGCCGAAACAAACGAACGACCCGGCAGGGCGAAGCGATAGGTCACTTGATCTGAACCGCCCAGACACCAACGGTAGCTATTGAAACGCGCGGTGGCACTGGCCAGGACGCGGCTATAGTTGCTGCCCTTATATCCAAAATTGCTGTTGAATGTGTATTTGCCACCGCGAATCGATTCGCCTTGCCCCAATTGAAAATCGCCGACGCGTTTATGAACCGGAACCGTGCGAAGCAGCCGTACGCAATCGAACTGATGCGTGGCCTTGGTGTGGAACTGCCCTAGCCGAAGGTGGCCGCCAGGGCCATTTTCCGGGACAACGAAAACAAAGTCGCGCCACTGCCACTCTTTCGAAAAACCACGGTAGTCGCGGTTGGCAAAATTGGGGCCGGAAACGACGCAGCCGCCGTTTTCGCCCGCAGAGCGACGTACACGCATGTAAAAATGGTACAACTCTCCGGGCACGAACAATTTGCTGGGGACGTCGTGTTGCCAGTGGTTGTAGTTTTTCCCATCGCCTTGCACCTCCAAGGCGTTCTTTTCGACCCAACGGCCCTTGGGCCCTGCGAGTTTCCAGGCGGCCGGCAAGTCGGTGCCGGCTTCGAAGCGTCCGTTTTCTATCAAGTCGGCTCGAAGCGCTGCGGAAAACAGAATCAGAACAAGAATGGACGATAGCGGGAGCAAGCGGTTCATGGCAATGTCTCCGGGGGCGGGGGAGTGTGGCTTGGTGGGAAATTCAGCGGCACTGGCAGGGGTGCAGCTTGGGCCGAATTGATTCACGAAGCAATACTAACCCGAAGCGCAAGCGAGGGACGCATGGCGTTTTGCTCTCGCTTGGCAGGCCCCTCGCTTGTGCTTCGGGTTGGTGATTCGGGAAATGCCTTATCACGAACAAACTCGACTCGACGCCATTGTAACACACCGGGACGGGTTGACGAAACATCCCCGCAATCGAGATAAGAGTAGGAGTGCAATTAGCGTTTCTTGGTCGTTTTGCGGGGACGACCGCGAGCTCGCAACGTCGATTCCAAGCCCAATCGGGCGGCCGTGGCCTGTTGCCAACGTGACGTTCCGTAGGGTGCGTCGCGTAGGACCGATGTTTCAAGAGCGGTTAACTCTTCGTCCGTAATGGGACGATTGACAAGAGTCTTCCAGTTTTTCGGTCGGGTAACCGGCCACGGAGCAAGAGTGACATTATTGCTTTTGTTGAGGCGGTTCCACAAGCTGCACCAGCGCCAGTTTTCCGCTTGCTTGGCTTTTTTTGCGCGCAGGGCGGTCGACTCGATGTATCGGCAAACCGAGAGCATGGGTTCGCCCTTTTGGACGGGGAAGGCCTTGAATCTCCCTCTGTAAACGGGGCCTGTACCCGCCGTTCCGTGCATGGCGTGCCATCGTTGAGCATGAGAAACGCTTAACAGCCGCATGAATTCAGATAGATCGCCGTCATCCCTGGGCCACAGCACTAATCGCCAATGGTCTGGCATCAGGCAATACGCCAGCAACCGAGTATCTAAGCGTTGCTGCACGTTTTCCAAAATCTGCTCGAAAGCCCGGTAATCGTTTGCCTTGGAAAATATCGGCTCCGCACCGGCAGCTCTGTGCATCACGTGGTATATGAAACCACCCAGGGATTGTCTTGGTCTTCTTGGCATAATAAAGGAAGTGTATCAGTGGAGTAAGATATGTCAAGAGGGGGTAGGCAAGTGCTGTAGGACGGGTTGCAACCCGGCGTTTGCATTTCCAACCACACTCCTTGCCGGGTTGCAACCCGGCCTACGATCAATCCGATAGAACTTGCCGGGGTTCTTCCAATCCCAGACGCTTCATTTTTTTGTAAAGCGTCGTGCGATTGATGCCAAGAGATTCGGCCGTGGCGTGGCGGTTCCAGTTGTTCATGTCCAAGACGTCGAGAATGATCTGCCGCTCGGGGCCGGCCAACGCCTGCTTGAGAGTGCGGTCGCCGACCGGCGCGACGGGAATGCCTCCGGCCGAGGCGAATGCCACCGGCAGATCGTCTAGGTCGACGGTCTCACCTTTGCCTAGCAGCACGGCGCGCTCCATCACGTTTTGTAGTTCGCGGACGTTGCCGGGCCAATCGAATCGTTGCAGGGCCGCCATTGCCTGTTCGCTGATGTCGTGGACCTTCTTGCCCGTGTCATTGCAAACTTGTTCGAGGAAATGTTGGGCCAACATGGGGATGTCGGAGATGCGTTCGCGTAGGGAGGGCAATTCGACATTGATAACGTTAACGCGATAGAACAGATCCTGTCGGAAACGTCCTTCGGCCACGGCCTTTGAAAGGTCTTCATTAGTGGCTAGAATCACGCGTGTATCAACAGCATATGTTTTCGTGCCGCCGACTTGCTCGAACTCGAAATCTTGCAAGATTCGAAGTAGTTTGACTTGCATGCTGGGGCTGGCCGTGCCGATTTCGTCGAGGAAAATCGTGCCTCCTTCGGACTGCATGAACTTGCCCATCTTTTCGCCGACAGCGCCGGTAAACGCGCCGGCCGCATGGCCGAAAAGCTCGCTTTCGAGCAACGTTTCGGGCAGAGCCCCACAGGCGACCTCGATGAAAGGCATGTTCCGCCGCTCGCTACGGCGATGTATGGCCCGCGCGATGAGCGATTTTCCCGTCCCGCTCTCGCCGGTAATCAAGACTGTGGCCTTGGTGTCGGCGATGCTGTCGACCATGTCGTAAATTCGCAACATGCGACGATCGCTGCCGATGATGTTTTCCATGCCGAAGCGCAAGTCGAGTTGGGCTTTGAGATTTATATTCTCTTCGATAACTTTCTGCTGATTCAAGGCCCGATCGATGGCAAGTTCCAACTCTTCGTCGATGAGCGGCTTGGTGAGAAAATCGAACGCCCCGGCGCGAATGGCCTCGACGGCCGATTCCACCGTGCCGTATCCGGTAATCATGATAACGGCCGTTTCCGGATGGTTCGCACGGCAATGGGCCAGGATCTCGAATCCGTCGCCCTCGCGCAAGTGAATATCGGCCAGCACGACCTCGTAATGCTTGCGGTCGACGGCCGCGATGGCCTCCGGCGCGCTGGCGGCCGTGTCCAGGTCGTATTCCTGCTCGCGGAGCCATTCGGCCATCGAGCTCAGTACGTGACGATCATCGTCGACTAAAAGCAGCGTTCCACGTTTCATTCTGTCACCATGTTGTTTGTATGGTCTGTCGAAAAATATGTACGTTACGCGGTGCGTGTAGTCAACATGTAAAGCTTGGGTTTTCTGGGAAGCCTAGGAGGCATAGGATTGTTTTTGCCCCGAAGTTAGGCGAGAAAGAGTCGCTGCTGGGTTGTTTTACCGCTAAATCGGGTGGTGCATCACGTGTTTTTTCCGGAACCCCTTACAGAATATCCCGACCCACACGACAGAGTGTCCAGTTGCAACGTACTTTCTTGTATGAACTTAATGTCAAAAAAAGTGAAAAAATCGCCTTTTCCCCACTACTAGGGCGAGTATTTCGCGAGTATCCCGCTGTACCGGGGGGAGCAATTGGTGTCATCGGGGCATTTCGGAGCAGCCAAAGATGTACTACTATTGAGTCGACAGGCGGGACCACGAATGGATGTCCTTCGTTGGGGGTAGTTTTGACCGCCGTCGCACCCACAAACACCTATAAAACATTTTTTGTTTATTTTTGGAGATCCACATGAGTATCCGACTTCTTGTTTGCGATGACCACGAAGTCATCCGCACCGGACTGATCAGCTTGCTGGCCGGTTCGGACATCGAGATCATTGCCGAAGCGTCCAATGGCAAGGAAGCTGTGGAACAGGCCGAGGTCCATCGACCGGACGTGATCCTTCTGGACATCCGCATGCCCGATGGCGACGGGCTCTCCACGCTCAAAAAGCTGCGCACAGCAGTACCGGATTCCCGCGTGGTAATGCTTTCGACCTACGACAACCCCACTTACATCGCCCGCGCCGTAGCCTTGGGTGCCAGCGACTATGTGCTCAAGGGTTCCACCCGCGAAGCCATCGTGGCCACCATCACCGCGGCAGCCGAAGGCGAATCGCCCTCGCGTAGCGGCGAACTACGCCGCGTGGCCGGCGCCATGAAGATCCGCCAGGTGCTCGACGACGACGAGGTGCCGTTGACGCAACGCGAGACCCAAGTCCTCCGCCACGTGGCCCTGGGCTTGAGCAACAAGGAAATCGGCCGATCGCTAGAGATCAGCGTCGAAACCGTCAAAGAGCATGTACAAAATATCCTCCGCAAGATCGCCGTTAGCGACCGTACACAGGCCGCCGTTTGGGCCGTGCGGAGAGGTTTGGTCTAAGACGACCGATTAGTTAGTTAATACAATAAAATACCACCACCATGTACCGCTTTGTGCGGCTGGTGGTGGTTTTTTTGTTTCTTGGGTTGTCTATGGTGGGTTATAGAGGGCAGATGTTAGCGGCGGGGCTTGTCCCCGCGTTGGGCAAGTGATTTTTGCAATTCTATCGCGGCGAGAACATCCTCACGGGTTCTTTGGTATGGTGGTTTCACACATGACATTCCAGACACTCATTCTGGGGAGTTGGTTCATGTAATATGCTTGATAATATACACCATTTTCCCGGGCAGACAAGCAAGTTGATTTGCACGATGCCAACTGTTATGCTGGTTGGGATCCCTGCCATTACGCCAACGCTAAATCCTCACATAAGGACCCACCCATGAACACCTCCCTCCCCACCAGACTCCCTCTCGCCGTGGCCCTGCTGCTTTGCGTATGCGTTACCTGCTCAATCGTGCAGGCCGCTCCGCCGGCACAATTTCGTGACCTTTTCAACGGCAAGGATCTCAGCGGTTGGGTCGATGTGAATACCAGCCCGCAGACTTGGGTCGTGCGCGATGGGATGCTGGTTTGTACGGGGAAACCCATCGGGGTGATGCGGAGCGATAAGCAGTACGAGAACTTTATCCTGCATATCGAATGGCGGCACATGGAGGCGGGCGGCAACTCGGGTGTGTTTGCCTGGTGCGAGGGGACCGTGCCCGAGGGCAAGCGGCTTCCCAAGGGCATGGAAATTCAGATGCTGGAACTGGATTGGGTTAATATCAACAAATTCAAAGACGGCACCCCGCGACCCATCGGCTATATCTCGGGCGAGTTGTTTGGCGCCGGCGGGCTGAAGGCGACGCCCGACAACCCGCGCGGCAGCCGTAGCATGTCGTTGGAACTGCGTTGCAAGGGCAAAGGGCAGTGGAACACGTACGACGTGGTTTGCGTCGATGGTGTGGTGAAGCTGGCAATTAACGGCAAGTTCGTCAACGGCGTCAGCCGGTCCTCGGTTAAAAAGGGATATTTGTGCCTGGAATCCGAGGGCGCCGAGATTCATTTCCGCAACATCCGCATATTGGAACTGCCGCCGGGCATAACTACTGCTGAGCAAACGGTTCCTGTGGTTGATAATTGAGAGGGTAGCGGGCGGGAATATCGAATGTCGAAATCAGAATGAGGAAAGAATGAAGAATTTCCGAATGACTTAATGAACAGGGTCTTATGTTCCGCACTGCTTTTCATGCCGTATTGACATTCACGTTGTTGGTTTTTGCACACGTGATGACCTCGCCAGCTGCCGATAACTCGCTGATCGCCTCGCCCGAGCCCGGCTGGCCGCAGTGGCGTGGGCCGCGACGCGACGGTGTTTCAGATGAGAAGGGTCTGCTGAGCGCGTGGCCGGAAGACGGGCCGAAGTTGCTTTGGAGCGCGGGCGATTTGGGCCGTGGCTGGTCATCGCCGATCGTGGTGGGCGAGCGGATCTTCATTAGTGGCGATGTTGGCGATGATCTGGTGGTCTATTGTTTCGACACGGCTGGGGATCTTGTTTGGAAGACTAAAAACGGGAAATCCTGGACCGGCTCGTTCCCGGGTGCGAGGGGTTGCTGTGCGTTTTCCGAGGGGCGAATCTATCAGCTTGGCGCCCACGGACGTCTGGCTTGCCTCAACGCTACGGACGGCAACGAGCTTTGGGCGTTTAATATTTTACAGCGTTTCGACGCCAAGAACATTCCCTGGGCGTTGGGCGAGTGTCTTTT
>CAZISU010000332.1:0-6546 GCA_964541935.1 uncultured Planctomycetaceae bacterium
TCACCCACCATGCCAAAGCGATCACGCGGGGGGCGGCAAAGCAACTCACTGAATACTGCCATGGCCTCGCGAGCAGCGTAAAGCACCTTATCGAGAGGTACAGTGAGGAGCTCTATCTCGCTTTAGAATGTCCACGTCGGCGCAAGTTCCAGTGCGATCCAAAGACCGGAAGACCCTGCCAGGTCAAACAGTCACCTTCCTAAACGATGGATTCTCGGAGTCGCTCGAAGAGTTGCGGGGTAGTGGCACTGACTCTTTTGACTTGTGGACGATCGCCATTCATCGGCCTCGGCGCTGTCCGAAGAAACGACCGTTTTTCGAACCGACGGCGGACCATCCAACCTGCGTCGGTCGCCTCCGACTCAGTGCCTGAACCTCGATGGCTTGCGCGCATCGGTGTTCACGACCGAGAGTGAAAAATTCCTTTGGTGGATATGCCATCGGTAGATTTCATCTCCGCGCGCTCGTTAGCCCGCCATCACTCCGAGAAATTGGTGGTTTTTTGGCGAGTGTCACGTCCCAAAACGCCAATTCCCGACGCAAGGCTGATGCCGGTGAGAATACACTTCTTGACTGCCGTGCCCCCATTGCAATCGCACGGGCCGCATGCCACAATGTGGGGGTGGTGGGGTGAGTGGCTTGCGGCCATGTGGCTTGCGGCTATCCCGTCCAAAGCGATTACAAACTAACCTTTGCCGACGCACTTTTGGATCGATTGTATGCTGTCCAAACTCAAGACGTTTTCGCTGTTGGGAATCGAAGCTGTTGAGGTCGAGGTCGAAGTCGACATCTCGCCGGCCAGTATGCCCAAGACGATCCTGGTAGGACTGCCCGAGGCGGCCGTCAAGGAAAGCATCCATCGCGTCGAACGGGCCATTGCCAACTCGGGGTTCGTGCGTCCGGCCGCGCGGATCGTGATGAATCTGGCCCCCGCCGAACTGCCCAAGCAGGCCGCTTCCTTCGATTTGCCCATCACCCTGGGCATCCTCTCGGCCAGCGCCCAGATCGAGTCCAGCCGCTTCGAAGAATACGCCGTGGTAGGCGAACTGGCTCTGGATGGCTCCACGCGGCCCACTCGCGGCGCATTGTCAATGTCCATGGCGTCCGCCAAACAAAAAGGCCTGCGTGGGCTGGTGGTCCCGGCCTCAAGCGCCGCCGAAGCAGCCGTGGTCGAGCAAATCGAAATCATCCCCGTCGAGAGCCTCTCGCAAGCCGTCGGTTTCTTCACCGGTGAAATTGACATCGAACCCTTACCCTCGCAGCTTGACGACATCTTCCGCGCCTGGTCGAATTACGAACACGACTTCTCCGACGTGCGTGGCCAGGAGATGGCCAAACGGGCGCTCTCGGTCGCGGCGGCCGGCGGCCATAATCTGCTAATCTTATAGACTATTTAACCCTTTACCTTAAATTCGCTCCAAAGTCTTTCTATATCTGGGTTTACAAATCTCCACCCACTATTCTTTCGACCGTCTCTAGTAAGCTCCATACCTGACGCCAGGCTGCCTTCAAGGGCAATATCGACGGTCGCGCCGGTCTTGAAATGGATGCGAATGAATCGACCTTCTTTGGTCATACGCCTTCTCGTAAGATCTGTCAAGAAGGAGTTGAATTTTGTGTCGGGCTGCCATTTGGGGTCGTACTCTGTCATTTGGGCTATAATCGTCTCGGCCAAATCTTCGACGTCGTTTGGGCGCATATCCAATCGCCGTTTCGCGGACACCCTTTGTCTCCCATCAGCCGTTTGTGCTACTCGTACGGGATGAGGTATTTCAACGTATGGATCGTGGAGTTTAGGGAAGCCTACAGTGTAAACGTCAATCCGTTCGATGAGTTCACGCAGATGAATGCGTAGCCTTAACCGAAATTCTGGATCATCGAGTTTATCTCGCAGGTCACTAAGTTCCTTTTTCCATTTCGAAAAAGATCTCCGAGCCTGCTCTGCATGCGTTAGTGCTGTTTCGGCATCAGCAATTTCGGACTCAAGACCTGATTGCTGGTGATCCAACTCATTCATTTTGTCACGCAGTCTCTGCCGAATTGCCCTGGAGTCCTCATTAGCCAACTGATCGGTAAGGTTATCAAGCCGTCGATTTATATCCTCTCGGGCTGCCATTTTGCCAGCCAGCTTTTCACCAAGGGACCTGCAAAGCTGGGCTTGCTCGTCGGGATTTGGCAACACCTGGGCTGGATTGAGGTGTCGGCAGTTATTTAAGATAATATCTTCAACTTCATGATAGCGTATTGAACGGTCTGACCATCTTCCACAACCTAATCCTCTTCTGGATTTGTCACAGACAAGATACTGCCCTCCTCTCGGTGGCTTTCCTTTATCAATGTATGCCATTGAACCACCGCAATAAGGGCATTTGATTATATGAGTAAATAGATTTCTCACCTTGCCCGTCCTTCCTCCATTGTGTTGTCCGTTCAGTTTGAATTGTTCTTGAACCGCATGAAATACGCCAGCATCAACAATTGGAGGGTAATAACCTGGGATCGGATCTCCAATCGGCCTGCGTTTTTCATCGCGTAACGCGTAAGGTTGGTACTCCCCGAGGACTGCCCGATAACTGAGGATTTTGGCGATATAGCTTCCTCTCCAACCTGTAGGCTTTCCACCACGACCTGGTGGAGCCCAATGAGCTTCTGCATTGAGCTTCCGGGCGATCGTCTCCTTGCCTATACCCTGTAGTTTGAGATCGAAGATCATGTTGATCGCATTGACTGCTTCAGGTATGGGCTCGAACTCCATGGCTTCATCTTTCCCAACTACTGTTAGCCATGCAGGACATTGCTTGGTTAAAATCTTGCGTTCTTTTCTTGCCCTCTCGCGAGCTATGTCTCGCGACTCTCGAATGCGAGTACTCTTCTCTTTAGACTCGTTTTGGGCCCGTTGTAAATAGAAGAATAAACCAATAAACCTGGGATCATTGTCACAACCTGGTGGATAACTTTCCTCCGGAGAAAGAGTTTGAATAGTAATCTCTTTATCCCAAAGGTTAAATACAATATTTCGCAAAGTCGATACGGCTCCTTCACGACTGAGTCGGTCGATGTTTTCGATGAGCAGTATTGAACCGGTGGGAACCCTACCAGATTCAACTGCCGCTAGGAAAAATCCCAAACGACCTTTTGTTCGATGATGGCCATGGTAGCCTGATAAACCTCGGTCCGTAAGGTCGAGGGTATTGTCTAGCTCTAGGTTATTCCTTTCCGCCCAGGCTTTCGCCATGTCTACCTGTCGACGCTCGCTATCACCAAAGGCCTGCTCGGGCGTCGAGAATCGCAAGTATGAATAAACTCGGCCTTTGGGTTTGTCCTTTTTCGATTTTAGTTTAGAATTACGGTTAGCCATTTCTGAGTCTCCTCGTTAGACTTAGTTTACGGTTAGGACCGGTCGGAAGTCACAACCTTCCGCCTGGTCCGTTTCTCTTGTTTCTTTCCATTAAAGAGCGGTTGTATTTGACGCAACAAATACAGGCCAACCCCGTTTCTTCTAAAACTACCGATAACACCGGCTGCAAAAGCATCATCCCATGAAAACAACGAATCCTTACCGCGTCCCGATCCGCTAGGTGGTCGAACTGAGGGCCAAATCACCTTTTCGAGCAACCAGCCATAGACCTGGGAGTAGGGTTGGCCGGTAATCGAAGTGATTTCACGGAGTGTGAAATTTCGATCATCTCTTCCGTTTAATTGGGCAAAGGTTTCAAGAGCGCTACTGGCATTCATAACCACCTGCGACTGAAAAGGGATGGTTTCATTCATCGTGCGGAATGTGGCTTTTTCGTTGACAAGGCTTACTTTGCCAGTAGCCCCGTTGATTATTAAATGAGACCTATGTCTCAACGACTTTTTAAGTCTATCGTAATGTGGCACTTCAGTTTCCGGGTTAGGGATAAAATTAGAATAATCTAATTATATAGAGCTGAGGCATTTCTCCCTATGGGTGTTTAACATTTTTTAGCATTCTTGTATCTCACACCTCAATTGCCACTTTCGTTGTGGGCATGTTTATTTTGCATGTATTTCCAGCTACACGCTTATACTCGTTCCCCCCTTGCAACCATACGCGATGTCGATGTGTCAATGCCGGCGCGGGCTGCTGGGCTGGTTGAAACCGCCGCCTGATCTGTCAGCTCCGAAGTGCATCAGGAGACCGAGCATCTCAACGAGGCGGTGAATTACCGCATGATGGATCGGGACTTTTGGACTTGAGGCGGATGCGGCGTTAACGTTTTACTCGCCGATTTCCACGCGGGCTCGCTGCACTTGCGTATGCCGATCCTCCAGAAGCCCCCGCAATAAACTGAGATGCATCTATGCAATGCATGAAACCGGCAGCCATTAAATCCGCCCCCCAGATGGTCGGATGATTGACCTGCTGTATAGTGTTTATTATAATAAGCGTTCAGTAGTTTTCGTTTACGGGCCTTCGCCGTTTTTTGCGCGGTGACAGCCCTGGACTTCCTCCAACCATCAAGTATCAGAATGAGATAGAAGCGAATCAAAAACTAGATTGACCTGCGTGGTCGAGTTATTGCTTTCAGACAAATCACCAACCTGAGCTTTCGGGCTCTTGAACGTAAGAAGCAGTCACTTGGTTTCCACGCTCCCGTATGGGAGCGTCGGGCCTTGTGCTGTTCTTACGTGCCCTTTGGTGAGGGTGTCTGGAGCGGCCTTGGTTTCGGCGCTCCTTTTTTTATGGACATGGGAGTCGCCACATTGTCGATGTTCTCGTGATGAAAACAGGAAGCCTAAATCACACTCAACGCTCAGAAGGATTTGGAAAGATGTTGCTATTCGCTGAACTTAGTTCGCTGTACCTCTTCTTGATTTTTTTGTTTTGCATGTTATGGGGGATCGTTGGAATATGTATTGCGGGTCGAAAAAATGCTGAAGGTTGGGGTTTTTTGCTTGGCTTTTTCCTGGGGCCGTTAGGTGTTATCTTTTCGGCGTTTTTAGATTGTCGCCATAAATGCCCGTATTGCGGAGGGCGAATAAATAGCCTGGGCCAGAGAAATACAGGTTATTCAATATGCCAGCATTGTGCAAATGATCTTGTCTGGCTACCGCTGCATGGTCCAGCCACTCCGTCCGAAGCAGAAAGCATACAGCGAGAGAAGGATCTGCGAACGATAGAAGACGCCGAACGTTCCAGCAAAATAAATAAGCCCTTAGAAGAACCCGATCAAGACGTGGTAAATGTTCACGTACTTACCGCTAACGCCTGGATCAATTGCATTCGAAATCTACCCGGGAAAGTGGACTCTATCCTTCAAAAAGTGGCGGGTGAAGGAAACGACATCGTATTATGGTTTCTTAGAGTAATCCTTGTCGTACTACTGGTATCGATTCCCTTCGCAGGGATCTTTTTTCTGATTTGGGTGATATGACCTACCCACAGCGTACACTCACCAATTGCCTCCGTTGCAGATTGACCACCTTTTCAAACCTGCTATAGTATAAGCCGCACGGCCTACAACCGCATGATCGTTGCAGATTGACCGCCTTTTCAAACCTGCTATAGTTAATTCTTGAAGCTTAGGCATTGTTCGGCAGTTGCAGATTGACCGCCTTTTCAAACCTGCTATAGTGTCCGTGCGGGATTCTCACTCATGCTTCTTGTTGCAGATTGACCGCCTTTTCAAACCTGCTATAGTCTGTACTCACAACCCTGCCTCCGTCGCGCCGTTGCAGATTGACCGCCTTTTCAAACCTGCTATAGTTTGCTACAGCCGTTGGAGCTACGGAATTTGGTTGCAGATTGACCGCCTTTTCAAACCTGCTATAGTCGGACATGAGCAGCACGGAGCGGCCAGCGGGTTGCAGATTGACCGCCTTTTCAAACCTGCTATAGTTCCATGGCGGCTGTGTATTGCCCCTCAGGCGTTGCAGATTGACCGCCTTTTCAAACCTGCTATAGTCAGCCGTGGCTCGTGACGCTGCGACTGGATGTTGCAGATTGACCGCCTTTTCAAACCTGCTATAGTAAACACACAGCAAAACAGGTAAAGAAGTAGGTTGCAGATTGACCGCCTTTTCAAACCTGCTATAGTTTTGGTCGTCTTCTTAGTGACTTTTTTGGGTTGCAGATTGACCGCCTTTTCAAACCTGCTATAGTACGGTCAAGGCCATGGAGAAGTAGGGGAACGTTGCAGATTGACCGCCTTTTCAAACCTGCTATAGTGATAGAGAAGGCCAGCAGCATAGCCAACAGGTTGCAGATTGACCGCCTTTTCAAACCTGCTATAGTCCCGGACCTTCACAGGTGACCCGCAACTGAGTTGCAGATTGACCGCCTTTTCAAACCTGCTATAGTCCCATGGTCGGATTCAACACCAAAGGCTTTGTTGCAGATTGACCGCCTTTTCAAACCTGCTATAGTAGACACGCTAAAACACTGTAGGCCGTTGGCGTTGCAGATTGACCGCCTTTTCAAACCTGCTATAGTATGTGCAACCCAATGCTCCGACCGATTGGCGTTGCAGATTGACCGCCTTTTCAAACCTGCTATAGTGCCTCATCAGCCGCGTAGAACGA
>CAZISU010000333.1:0-4424 GCA_964541935.1 uncultured Planctomycetaceae bacterium
GCGTCGCAAGCAAGGTGGTTTTAGATGGCCTGGATGTGATAGTCAGTTACACCGAGCAGAAACCTGCAAAAACTCAAGGACAGTAGAGAGAGTCGATCGTGAAAAAGACAGTTTATATTATTGCATTAGTTACCGGCATTGTTTGTGCGGCCGTTTCGGCAAGGGCCGAGACAAAGGTATTCTTGCTGGGCGGGCAATCGAACATGGCCGGCCTGGGCGGGTACGATTTCCCGCTGCCGACGCCCTACAGCGTGCCGCAGCCAAACGTCCAGTTTTGGAACTACGGTCCCGGTACACAGCCGGATCCGACATACGGCATCAACTACCCCGGCGTTGGCACGGGGTGGGTCGACCTGCAAAGCGGTTTCGGGCACAAACCCGAACACTTCGGCCCGGAAGTCACGTTTGGATACACGCTCAATAATATATTCCCTGACGACGACATCTATCTGATCAAAGAAGGCATCTCCAGCCAAGACCTGGCCGTTCATTGGAACCCGGACGGCACTGGAAATATCTATAATATTTTCAAGTCTCGCGTGGACGCGGCCATGCAGAACTTGACCGACGCCGGGCTTTCGCCCACCATCGCCGGCATGATCTGGATGCAGGGCGAATCGGACGCTTTGAACCCTGCCTATGCTCCTCACTATGAGACAAATCTAACCAACTTAATTCAAACGGTGCGCAGCGATTTCAACACACCGGATATGCCATTCGTAATGGGACGGATCTTGACCATGTGGGGCACACCCGCCGACAACGCCCTCGTCCGCGGCGCCCAGGAAACGGTGTCCGCGGCCGACGCCAACGTATCGTGGGTTGATACCGACGACTTGCAGTTGGCCTATGTGGGGCACTACGGAACGCAAGGGCAAATCGATTTAGGCATCCGTTACGCCAGCGAATTCGGCACGCCCGTCTTGCCGTATAGCTTCCCAGAAAAGGATTCTGCCGAATTCGATTACAAATATGAAATGGACGTCGACCCGACCGATGTTAACGCGATCAACTTGGATGCCGGCGTGGGCGGCAACACGACGGCCGACTGGGTGAATTTCGCAAGCACACCGGCGAGCGTGGCGGATGGGATCATGACCATGTCAAACAGCACTATGTTGATGAGTGGCAACACGGCGGGAGAGTTGTGGCCCAATGTGGGCTTCACGGGCGGAGAAGGCTTTACGTTAGAAATCAGCATGAAAACCGTGGGCGGATCGGCGACAGGCACGGTGAGTTCAGCTATCATTTGTCCAAGCGACAACTCCGAATTCGGCATGTTGCAAATAACTCCCAGCAATCATACGTGGGTTGGCATGGGAACTCAGCAGAACATCAACAGCGACGATTTTCATGACTACCGTGTCGTTCGCGACGCCGACACCGACGGGGGCCTGTGGTGGTTGTGGCGCGACGGCGTACTGCTCACACCCAACGGGACGGCAAAGAGCGGAGACCTGGCGGGATTGGACAAAATATACTTCGGTCCCGGCATCAGCCCTTCCTACGATGGATCGCTGGAAGTGGATTATGTTCGTCTGACGGAAGGGGCCTTCGCCCCGCCACCGGGTTCTGTGCCCACATTTGACCCGCCGGAAATTCCCAAAGACTCCGGCGATTTCGGTTATCGATATGAGATGGATGTTAACCCGACCAATCCTTCGGAAATTGATTTGGACTCCGACGGCAAGGCCGATTGGGTCACGGCAGCCGGCGCGCCGTTAAGCGTCGAAAACGGCACCATGACTATCCAAAGCGACGGGATGATCAGAAGCGGGCTCAACGGTGAAGGTATTTGGACCAGCCAAGGCTTCACCGCCGCGGACGGCTTTACTTTCGAACTCAGCATGCAAGTCATCGAGCAAGACGCCGGTTTCCAGTATACAAATACGATAGTCTTGGCGCCGACCGATAACGATGAAGCTGCGGTCGTATTCATCGGCGACGATTGCGTGAGTTTGGGTAGCGGCGTGCTCTTAACGGGCATTGACAACACGGACGGACAACATGTATTTCGCATTACGCGCGACTCGGACGCCAACGGCGGTCGATGGTGGATGTGGCGAGACGACGAACTCGTGAGTGCCAGTGGATACGTGCCCGCGGGCTCATTCCCCGATCTCGATTCGATCTATTTCGGTCCCGCAGTATCGGCTGCAAGTTCCGGCATTTTAGCGGTGGATTACATTCGCCTCGACAACGACGGGCCGTTCGCGCCCGTGACGGTTATAGTTCCCGGCGACGCCAACGGCGATGGTCGAGTCGATGACGAGGACGCAACTGCCCTGGCCGAAAACTGGCAAACACAAAGCGGCGCCACATGGGCCATGGGCGATTTCAACGAAGATGGCAAAGTCGACGATATCGATGCCACGTTGCTGGCGGCGAATTGGCAGTCGGGTGTAGGCGCCACCGTGCCCGAGCCCGGCATGTTAACGCTTTTAGCATTCGTCGCAGCGGCCTTTATGGCCTCGCGACGTAGGAAATAATGAATAGAGAGACGGCAACTCCTTGTAAGAGTCGCCCGTCATGTGGAGACTCGAAACACTTTTTTCAAACCCCTGTTTCAGGAGGAAGATTATGTTTTTCAAAAAGCCAACCATCATAACCGCCGCGTTCGCGTTGGTGTTGATCGCGACAACTGGCACGGCGTTGGGACAATTTACCAGCACCCTCGACTCGGCAGATTTCACCTGGAAATACGAGATGGATGTTGACCCGACCGACCAGGCATCGATCGACCTGGACTCCAACGGCTTTGCCGACTGGTCGTACAACAATAGTACTCCGGCAACTTTAGACGCCGGCATCGCCACGCTCTCGTCATCGACACTGCTGATGAGCGGCAGCGAAACGACAGATCTTTGGCCAGCCGCCGGTTTCACCGGCACCGAGGGGTTCACTTACGAGATAAAGCTGAAGACCGTGGACGGCACTGCCGGCCAGATTGTGAGTTCGTTTATCGCCTGCATGAGCGACAGAGACGATTACGGGATGTTTGCCGTCAAACCAGACGGTCAGAACTGGATAGGCGGAGCCTCGACAGCCAGCGACAACTACAGCGATTTTCACGCTTACCGTGTAGCCCGCAGCGCCGATGCCGACGGTGGCCTATGGTGGCTGTGGCGCGACGGCGATCTTATTACGCAAGGCGGAGCTGCCAATACCGGCGAACTTGCAAATCTGGACCGCTTTTATTTCGGGACCGGTATCAGCGGTTCTTATACCGGTTCGCTTGAGGTGGACTATGTGCGGCTCACCGAAGGCGCCCATCAACCGATTGTTCCTACCTATACCCCGCCGACAACCATCAAAAATGCTCCCGATTTTGACTTGGTCTACAATATGGACGTTGATCCTACCGATCCGACCGCCATCGATCTAGACGACGACGGCATAGCCGATTGGATAACCTCGACCGGCTCAACACCGGTAAGCATAGACTCCCCTGGTATCCTGACGATATCTGACAGCGCAACTCTCCGCAGCGGTACCATGAACGGCGAAGTGAACGAAGGTATTTGGCCCAGCCAGAGCTTTACCGCCGCCGCCGGCTTTACTTACGAGATCAGTATGCAGGCCGTGCAAAGCGAGGGTGTCAGCTATACCAATACCATAGTTATCGCGCTGAGCGACAGCCCCGAAGCAACTGGCGTGTTTATTGGCGCCGACAGGATTCGCTGGGGGGCGGAAGATATTCTGACCGACATCGACAACAGCGACGGGCAACATAAGTTCCGCATTTCGCGCGATTCCGACGCCAACGGCGGCCGCTGGTGGCTGTGGCGAGACGGGGAGTTGATCGGCGAAAACGGGCACGCCTCCAGCAACATAATTGCAGGGTTGGATGCGATCTACTTCGGCCCCGCTGTGTCGGGCTCCAGCGCCGGCACGGCCTACGTCGATTACGTCAGCCTGACCGATGGATCCTTTGCGCCCGAGATCGTTACATACATACCCGGAGATGCCAACCACGACGGTATCGTCAACGACCTCGACGCGGAGGCCCTGGCCGATAATTGGCAAATGCAAGGCGGTGCCACTTGGGCCATGGGCGATTTCAACGATGACGGCAACGTCGACGATATCGACGCCACGATTTTGGCTAGCAACTGGCAGGCCGGGTCCGCGGCTTCAGTGCCCGAGCCTGGATGCCTGATCCTGCTGGCAGGTTGCTTGATTGCGTTTTTGATTCGACGTCGTTGATCGCAACCGGGTAAATTTTGAGATCATTAAGTATGGGCGGGTTCATGCCAAGAGTATGGACCCGCCCTTTATTAATGGGAAATATTTGTTCTTTTTCCCCAGCGGACCATCTGATAACCATGCGTTTTACTCTGATTAACTCAGCGGACTATTAGGGCTATTTCGCTTGCGGTAGCTCTAGCTTGTCGTTGTCTGTCCGCCGCCGCCTGACTGATATG
>CAZISU010000333.1:4434-6543 GCA_964541935.1 uncultured Planctomycetaceae bacterium
TCGGGCCATGTCAGTCAGGCGGATTGTGCATTTGCGTTGCCTGTCCAGCACGAAGCATGTGATTATTCAGTCGTTGTTTGCTATCCTGGTTGTAGAGGGCCCAATTATGGTTACCTATGCGGGCCGAATTTGGCGGACTTTTTTCGAGGCAATAAATATGAATCAGAGGCTAACGCGACGCCGTTTTCTGGCGGATAGCCGAGCTGTAATTTTCAACGCTGGACTTCTGGCCGGGGCCGTTAGTTGCGGCAAAGGGTCCGCGCGAGCAGACGATACTAGCAAGCAGACATCTGCTAGCGATCACAAAGTGACCGTAATTTCCGGCAAACCGAGAGACCGTGGGCGTCAGTACGGAGTAGGCTTCAGTCAGGCGATCGGCGATTTTCTCGAACGTGAAACATTCGTCCCCTATGCAAAAGGCGATCGTACCCGGCGGCAGATGCTTCGCTACGCGGCTGCTTGCGTCAAACCGTTAAGGGCTTTTTCACCAGAGATTGTGGAGGAACTCGAAGGCGTCGCCGAGGGAGCGGGCAGAACGTTCGAGGAAGTGATGCTGCTGACTTTGCATGAAGAATACGTCCACGGCGGCCATGTCGTGCCCACAGGACACCAGACGCGGCAACACTGCACGGCGTTTGCCGTGGGGCCGCCGACAACCGCAAACGGCGATACCTATGTGGGGCAAACCTGGGATTGGACGGCGAGCACCAAGGGATTATCATCGCTGTTGCTGTGGAAACGCCTGCAGGGCCCGGACGTTTTGGCCTACACATATCCAGGACTGTTGTTTGGCACGGGCATGAACTCGGCCGGCATCGCTTTGACGTGGACGAGTGTGTGGGGCAAAAGTCGTTCGGGGGCACGGGTGGGCATTCCGACATACCCGCTGATCGCTCAAATGCTCTACCAGGAGACGCTCGAAGGTGCAATCGCCGAGGCGCGTCGCGCAAAAAACGCCGGTTGGTTCACGTTTCTACTGGCTGACGCGAAAGGTCGCCTGGCAAATGTCGAGGGCTCGCCCCGGGGCATCGAAATTGAATATGCACACGGGCACATCGCCAGGGCAAACCTGGGAACCAGAAAAATAACGGAAACGCCCGTCGGGCAGCCGGTAGAGTTGCACCCTCGCTGCAAACGGATGAACGAACTGATCGTAGCGGAAGGCAATCAATTAACGCTCGAAGAGATGCAGCGATTCTTTGACGACCCCAGCCTGGGAATCGCCAAGCCGCTGGACTGGGATATGCATACGCACGATGCGATGCTGTATAATACAACGCGCCGCGAGCTGTTTATAAGCCGCTCGCCGGTGGAAACCCGACATTGGACCCGGATCAAAATGACCGGCTGAAAACTTCCCGAGAATATTCTTTTTGATCCATCAAGGTTTTATGATGAAAAATAATAATAGATTGAGCCTGTTTATCTGTTTCGCCGTCTTTTTTACTGGCGCGACATTACACACAGCCGACGCCCAGGAAACAAAATCTTTCAAAGAAGGCACCAAGAAGCTTTTAAAGTTGGCGCCGATTCGGTCTCCGCAAGAGACGCTACGTGGGATAGTTGTTCGCGAAGGATTCGTGGTCGAGCAGATGGCAGCCGAGCCGATGATTGTTGACCCGGTCGATTTCGCCTGGGGCCCGGACGGCAGATTCTGGGTTGTGGAAATGTTCGATTATCCCAGCGGCATGGACGGCCACGGTAAGCCGGGCGGACGGGTTCGATGCCTAGAGGATACAAACGGCGACGGCCGCTACGACAAGTCGACGGTTTTTGTCGACGAGTTGGGTTTTCCGAACTCGGTTATGCCCTGGCGAAAAGGCATCCTGGTCACATGCGCGCCGGACATCCTCTACCTCGAAGATACCGACGGCGACGGTAAGGCAGACGTGCGTCGTGCTTTGTTCGTCGGATTCAGTGAGTGCAACGAGCAGCACCGCGTGAATCACATGCGTTGGGGCCTCGACAATTGGGTTTATTTGGCCAACGGTGACGGCGGCGCCGGCGAGTTGGGCGCGGTTAAATCGCCGGCAACCGGCAAGGCAATCGACATTCATGGCCGCGATCTGCGTCTGCGACCCGACCAGGGAATGTTGGACGCCGTCACGG